>DAOVGJ010000093.1 GCA_030672465.1 Pseudomonadota bacterium
GACGAGATTTGAGGAGAGTGGGGATCCCAGTTCCCGCGCGATTGCGTCGGCGGCGAGGACATAAACTCCAACACCCCTTTGCTTCAGGTATGTCCTTATTTGAGGGTCCATGAAGCCTTCTTCGGGCACGTTGATGAAACACAAGCCGCCTCGGCCCTTTTCGGTAGCCCCCTTCAAGAAGTGGAGGGTTCGGTAGCTCTCGGTCTTCTCGAAGGCGTAGAGAATATCCGCGGTCCCCGTTCCGATGAGAGGGCTGCTGAACGAACCTACTTTCAAATGGGAAACGACCGACCCGCCCCGCTGGCTCATCCCGTGGGTCTCCGATCCGATGACGGAAAATCCCTTGGCCATGGCCAACTGGGCGAAGACCCGGGTAGCGAAGAGAACACCCTGCCCCCCCACACCAGCCAGAATTATCTGTACCTTCATGTGTGCATCCTGTTTGCATAAAGGAGAGAATACAAGCAAATTCCAAATATGACGGCTTCGTAAAAAGTCCATCTGCCATTCGACAGGCTCATGGCCCTGAGTAAAGCCGAAGGGCGGCGTTGCGCTTCATCTTTGAGTCACTGCGGCGTACTGGTAAGTACGCCTCATTCCTAAAGATTCGCGCGCCTTGCATCTGGAGCTTTTTACTGTGCCATCTGATTTATAACTTTTTACGAGACCATCAAATATTAATTTCTAAACTCTAAACAAATTCAAATATCAAAATTCAAAAAGTTTTGCGCATTTGGATTTCGAATTTGTTTAGGATTTAGTGGTTCGGCCCGCGACGAGCCCCTCGGTCTGAGCAGTTCGGCCTTGAGACATGTCGACGAGCTCATGTCGAGCCGCTCACTGCCGAAGTCCTCAGGGTCGAAGACGGCCGAGTCGATTTAGGATTTAATTACTATTTAATCCCTGTTTGAATTATGAGCAACTATGTAAGACGCTATATATAGAATGTGCAGCGCCCTAACCGCATGACTGTAGCACCGCAGCACTGCAACACTGAATAATTTCGCGCTCAGAGCTCCTTTTTCAAAGATCTCGCTATTCGATCCTGACAATAGCCTGCTGGGAACAAACCTCCAGGCACAGGCCGCAGTCCACACAGGTCCTTCGGTCGACCAGCACCTTGCCGTCTTCACCCTTGAGGAGAGACGGACATTCGAAGAATTTCAGGCAGTAGTCGCAGGCTACACACGCGCCCGTCACCGGCATGGTAATGGTGGATGTAGGGCATTCTACCGCACAGACGCGGCAGCCGGTGCATTTGCCATAATCAATGGCGTATCCATATTCATTCCTGCTGATAGCACCTTCTGGACATTGGATCAGACAGGTATCGCACCAGGTACACTGCCCACAATGGAGACACCTCCCCGCCTCCTGGGTGATCTCCTCCTGGTCGGGGAGAAGGTTGACCTCTCGGAAGTCCTTTTTCCGATGCCGGAGGGAGAGGGTAGGAGCCTCCACCCTTGCCTGGGGTTCCACCTTTTCGATATCAACCAAGGCAAATCCGGCCTCTGTTTCTTCCAAATCCCTGGGCGATTTCAAGTCTTCCCCCCTCAGGTAGCGATCGATGGAAGTAGCCGCCTTTCTTCCCGCTGCCAAGGCCTCGATGAAAGTCTTGGGCCCGGTAACGGCATCACCAGCGGAAAAGATTCCATCCATGCTGGTTGCGAGGGTAACGGGATCCACTTCAATGGTTCCCCATCGGGTTATGGTGAGCCTGTTTCTTAAGAAGGAAAGGTCAGGGGTGGAGCCGAGAGCGACGATGACGGTATCCGCATCAAGGATTTCGCGTGGACCTTCGACCGAGACTACTCTCCTCCTTCCAAGGCTATCGGCTTGGCTCAAGGTGGTAGAGGCCACCTCAATGCCTGCGACCCTGCCGCCTCTTACGAGGATCTTGGTGGGGGTAGAGAGATAGCGAATTCTCACGCCTTCGGCCTCCGCCTCCCGGACTTCCTCCCCATCCGCCGGGATCTCCCTCGAAGTTCGATTATAGAGGATGGTTACTTTATCCCCCCCGAGTCTTAAAGCGGTCCTCGCCGCGTCTACTGCTCGATTCGATCCCCCAACAACCACCACCTTGGCACCCACATCAACCTTCTCATGTAATGCCACAGCCTTGAGGAATTTGAGGGTATCCATCACACCCCGGGCATCATGCCCGGGAATCGTTAGTTGCCTTCCCTGGGCGGCTCCCACCGCCAAGAGGATTGCTCGGTAACCCTGGTCTCGAAGGTCATCCAGGGATAACCCGGGGCCGATGGGCGTATTAATCTTAATCTCGGCACCCAATTGTCTCACAATATCGATTTCCCTATCGAGGACCTCTTGGGGGAGTCGAAACCGGGGTATTCCAACAGCCAGCATTCCTCCGGCAACGGGCAGGGCCTCGAAAATCGTCACTGGATATCCCCTCTTCCTCAATTCATAAGCAGCCATCAGGCCGGCCGGTCCCGACCCCACAATGGCCACCCTTTCCCCCTTCTCCTCCTCAGGGGTTATGTCCATCTTGAATTGGACTTCACGGTCGGCAAGGAAACGTTTAAGCAGGTCGATGGCCACGGGTTGGTCCACATCCCCCCTCCGACATACCTTTTCACAAGGGCGTGAGCAGATTCTGCCTGTGATCCCGGGAAAAGGATTTTTTTCCCTGACCAGGGCCAGGGCTTCGTCGAACTTTCCCTCCGAGATGAGGCCGATGTACCCTCGAGCATCCACCTGGATGGGACAGGCAGCCTGGCAGGGAGGGGTTTTGTCTTCATATTTGGGCAGGAGGTCCTCCGGGATTGCCCCTTTTTGCATGGCGGGGAGATCCTTTTCCGGGGGAGGGACATGCTGAATATCGACTTTTATGGGGTTTACCCGCAGTTGTTCTCTTTTATGGGTGATACACGGATACCGGGAGATGAGTACGGCAATCCCTCCGTCGGGTTCTTGGGTGTACTTGACGGCTCGCCTTAGCTCCCTCATAAACCCCTTTATGTCATAGGGGTTTGTTACCTTGAGGTAGCTCACCCCGCACCCCTTGACCAGTCCCTCCAGGGAGAGGGCATGTCCCTGATGGCCATTTGCGGTAACCCCGTGTTCGGGGGTGGGTTGCATTCCGGTCATGGCGGTAATCTCGTTGTCCAATATGACTAAAACGAATCGGGATCCGTTGTAGACGGCATTCAAGAGTCCCGGGGGGCCGGAGTGGTAGAAGGTCGAATCACCGATGGTGGCGATGATGGGGATATCCCGTCCGTCTTGATGGTATGCCTGGTAGAAGCCGCTGGCGAAGGTGATGGAGGCTCCCATGTCGTGGCAGGTGTCCACTGCATTGAGGTTTATTCCCAGGGTATAACAGCCGATGTCGCTGGGGAAGATGGCATTGGGGAAGGACCTTCTCATGGCATAAAACGCGGCCCGATGGGGGCATCCAGAACAGAGGGATGGTCGACGGATGGGAAGGTCCAAGCCCAACACCAGTTTTTCCAATTCTCCCGCTTCCGGCGTCTCGCCCCATGGGATGGAAAGTTGATGGCAGAGGTCGGCGAGGATTCGAGCAGTGGTTTGGGGAAGGAGCTCACCCTCTCCGGGAACGGTGCCATTCAACCTGCCAAAGACCTTGTCCTTATCCCGTATTTGGAGCTCAATGACCGGTTCCGTCTCTTCCAGCAAGAGGATATGATCGCATTGGGCCATAAATCGATCGACGATCCCCGTGGGGAGGGGATAAGGGGTCGAGATCTTGAGGAGGGGGATTGAGTCATCCATTCCCCCTTCCGTTAATACATCCTGCAAGATGGCGTGGCTAACCCCGGCGGCGATGATGCCCAATGTAGACTCTTCCTTTGGGTTTTCCACACAATTAAGGTCGATCCGTGCGTTGAACTCCTCTCGGATATCCTCCAACTTTTTATTCAAGTCCTTATGGAGGAAGAAACGAAACCGTGGAGTAGCGGACCACCTCCGCGGGTTCTTCTCAAAGTTGGCCATCCTGTCGACTTTTTTGATGGGCTCGAAAGAGATACTCTGGCGGGCATGGCAGATTCTTAGAGTTGGCCTGAGGATCACGGGAATTTGGTAGCGCTCCGAGAGTTCGAAGGCATAGGCTACCATTTCCTTGGCTTCCTGAGGACTCGAGGGGTCGAGCACGGGGATTTTGGCGAACATACCATGGAATCGGCTGTCTTGCTCCGTTTGAGAGGAGTGGGGCCCCGGATCGTCGCAACTAATGATCACAAACCCCCCGACAACGCCGATATAGGCGGAGCTCATCAGTGGGTCGGTTGCGACATTCAACCCAACCTGTTTCATACAAACCGCAGCCCTCTTTCCGGTGTAAGCGGCGGCCAGCCCATTCTCGAAGGCCACCTTTTCATTGATGGACCACTCGATATAGGTATCCAGGTGTTCCTCTTCCTTGAAGCGAACGACACCGGGGAGAATCTCGGAACTGGGCGTACCCGGATAGGAGGCCATGAAGTGGCATCCCGCTTCCACTATCCCCCTGGCGATGGCCTCATTACCCAAGAGGACCCTTTTTTTTGGAAAGGACATCGTTCTTTCTCCCTTGGGGTGGAGTTTCCTGACCTTTATAGGCAGTATTTTCGTAACATCTTGATTATAAAGCAAATCTTATTTTTCATAAGCGAACACCCTTGTCCCTTCGTTTCAGTGCTTCGCGGTCTGTTGGCCAAATTCCCTTTCGCTCACTGAAAAGAATTTTAGACCATTCTAAAGTTTGCTTCACTGCAAATCCAAAACTCGCCCTTTGGGCTCAAACATTGGATTTGCGACCGTTTCGCTTCACTAAGAATGGTTAGCTAAAATTCTTTAATGTTCGCTTCAGGGAACCCGGCCAACAACCGGTTCCGAAATGACCTTAGGGGTTCACAGCTGGTTATTTCTCGCACTCTCCAGCCTCTAAAGGGCTGGCCTTCCCCTTCCTGCTTACCCTCGATGGGTACCCCACTTCTCCAGCAATTTACGCTCAGGGACAACGGTGTTCCCCAGAAATTCGGGAAACTTCAGCCCTGGGTTGTTGATTAAAAGAGCA
>DAOVGJ010000054.1 GCA_030672465.1 Pseudomonadota bacterium
GCAGCACTAAGTCCTGAGCGTTCGACCGAAGGGAGCTCAGCCGAAGTCCAAATAAGTTCGTCTTCGGACTTATGAATCGAAGGACTTAGCATCCCCATCGGGTCATCTCGTTTGATAAAAATTCGCCCTTTGCCTTGACAAAGGATAAGATAGTGATTATGTATTTATAGAAAATTTCATCATTTAAGACATCTAGATCCACTATCAACTGTCATTATATTGGAAGTTCCCTCAATTTCCGGAGAACACTGTTGTCCCTGAGCGTAATTTGCTATTACGATCAATAATTCGATGATAGTAACAATTCGGTTCTATTGAATGAAAGGAGTGGTTGAAAATGGCAAAGCGGAAAATGAAGATTAGGCCATTGCAGGACAGGGTAATCGTGAGGCAGCTTGAAGAAGAGGAGAAAACTGAGGGAGGGATTATCATCCCGGACACCGCCAAGGAGAAACCGATGGAAGGCAGGGTGGTTGCAGTGGGGAAGGGAAAGGTCTTGGAGGGCGGGAAGGTAGTACCCCTCGATGTAAAGGAGGGCGACCGAGTCCTTTTCAGCAAATACGCTGGGACCGAGGTTAAATTGGAGGGTGAGGAACATTTGATTATGCGGGAAGATGACATATTGGGGATTGTAGAGCGATGAGGAAGGAAAAAGATCTCAATAGAGGGTGCATTCAATAAGGGAGGTTAATGAAAATGGCAAAGGAACTCAAGTATGATCAAGATGCCAGGGGCGCAATACTCAAAGGGATTAACATTTTAGCCGAGGCGGTGAAGGTGACATTGGGCCCCAAGGGGAGGAATGTAATCCTGGAGAAATCCTTCGGTTCCCCAACGGTAACCAAGGATGGGGTAACGGTGGCCAAGGAGATTGAGCTGGAGAACAAATTTGAAAATATGGGAGCCCAGATGGTCAAGGAGGTGGCCAGCAAGACCTCAGATGTGGCGGGGGACGGAACGACTACGGCTACGGTTCTGGCTCAGGCGATCTACCGAGAGGGATCCAAAGTGGTTTCGGCTGGATCCAACCCCATGGAGGTCAAAAGGGGCATTGATACGGCGGTGGACGTGGTTGTAGAGGAATTGAAGAAATTGAGCAAGCCCACCAAGGACCAGATGGAAATCTCCCAGGTGGGAAGCATTTCCGCCAACAACGATGAGACCATTGGTCGGATTATAGCGGAGGCCATGAACAAGGTGGGCAAGGAAGGCGTCATCACGGTGGAAGAGGCCAAGGGCATGGAAACGACCTTGGAAGTGGTGGAGGGAATGCAATTCGATAGGGGTTATTTAAGCCCTTATTTTGTGACTGATGCCGAGAAGATGGAGGCGGTGCTGGAAGAGCCATACATCCTCTTGCATGAGAAGAAGATCAGCAACATGAAGGATCTATTGCCCCTACTGGAGCAGATCGCGAAGATGGGGAAGCCGTTACTGATAGTAGCAGAGGATGTTGAGGGCGAAGCATTGGCCACGTTGGTGGTCAACAAGCTTCGCGGTACCCTGAGATGCGCGGCGGTCAAAGCCCCAGGATTTGGGGATCGGCGCAAGGAGATGTTGGAGGACATTGGCATTTTAACCGGTGGCCAGATGATCAGTGAGGATTTGGGGATCAAGCTGGAGAATGTGAAATTAGGGGATTTGGGCTCGACCAAAAGGGTGACCATCGACAAGGATAATACCATCATTGTTGATGGGGCTGGGACGAAGGATGCCCTGGAGGGGAGGGTTAAGCAGATTCGGGTGCAAGTCGAAGAGACGACCAGTGACTACGATCGGGAAAAGCTTCAGGAGCGGTTGGCGAAACTCATTGGAGGAGTGGCGGTGATCAATGTAGGGGCGGCGACGGAGACGGAGATGAAGGAGAAGAAGGCGCGAGTGGAGGATGCCCTCAACGCGACCCGGGCAGCCGTGGAGGAGGGAA
The DNA here is from genome assembly GCA_030672465.1 of Pseudomonadota bacterium. GTDB lineage: Bacteria > Desulfobacterota > BSN033 > WVXP01. The sequence goes on from DAOVGJ010000054.1 coordinate 1,925, forward strand.
TCGTCGCGGGAGGTGGAGTGGCATATTTGAGGTGCTTGGGCGCGCTGGATAAATTGAAGCTGGAAGGGGATCGCCAAGTGGGAGTGACTCTCGTGAAGCGAGCATTAGAAGAGCCCATCCGTCAGATTGCCAACAATGCGGGCCAAGAGGGTTCAGTGGTGGTCGAGCGGGTGAAAACCGGGAAAGGGGCCTTTGGATTTGATGCGGACAAGGAGGAATACACCGACCTCATCAAGGCCGGCATTATCGATCCTACCAAAGTAGTGCGGTTTGCACTGCAGAACGCCGCCAGCGTGGCGTCTCTGTTAATTACCACGGAGGCCATGGTGGCCGAGAAACCGGAAAAGAAGGCCGAGATGCCCCCGATGCCACCAGGGGGAATGGGTGGCATGTATTAACTCAGGCTCAACCCGGGAGACGGGAAGTTCTCCCGGGTTTATTTTTTTATCCACCTATAGAGGACTTCGCGTTTTTTTCCCACCTCTTTTTCTATACTTGATATCAGCGGAAGACCTTATGCAAGAATTAATCCTTGCCGTCGACTTGGGTGGCACCAATGTGAGGGTGGCAGCCGTCAATCTCAAGGGCGGGATCCTCCATAAGATCAGCTTTCCCACCGAAGCCTCTCGTGGTAGGGAAAAGGTAGTAGAGGATACCCTGGCGAAAATCAAGGGGTTCTTAGGGGGATTTCCGCGGGAGGAGTTTGAGGTTATGGGAGGGGGGTTTGGGATTCCCGGGGCCATTATGTTGGACCGGGGAATCGTATCCCAGTCGCCCAACCTCCCGGGTTGGGAGGGCTTTGAGATCCTATCTCGCCTCCAGGAAGGACTTCGTATGCCCATTTTCATCGAAAACGATGCCAACGCCTACACCCTCGGAGAGAGATGGTTGGGATCTGCCAGGGGAGTTAGGGATTTTTGTTGCCTGACCCTCGGCACCGGCGTGGGAGGAGGGATCGTCCTGAATGGGGATATTTGGCATGGAGCGGAGGGCAAGGCAGGGGAAATCGGGCATATGGTCATTGATGTGGATGGTCCCCCCTGTCAATGTGGTAACCGGGGATGTCTGGAGGCATTCGCATCGGGAAGCGCCATAAGACGCATGGCCATTGAAGCCATAAAAGGGAATGAGAAGACGGACCTGGTCGATCGATGCGGGGGTGAAACCGAGGGGATTACCGCAAAGACCGTCTATGAATCGGCCAGGGGTGGTGATCGCCTCTCCCGGGAGATCTTCCAACGAATGGGCATGTATCTGGGAGTGGGATTGGCTAACCTCGCCAACCTCTTGAATGTGGAGCTCATGGTCGTCGGTGGCCAGGTATCCGAGGCCTGGGATCTCTTTATTGATCCCGCCAGAAGGGAGCTCGAGAAGAGGGCTCTCGGCTCCATGGGAAAAAGGGTGAAGGTGGAAAAGGCGAGATGTGGTGACGATGCCGGAATCTTAGGGGCCGCATACCTGGTAAAAAGGAAACTGGAAAGGCGTAAGGGGTAGCTATTTCCGTGTCTGCTCACCTCCGTTCAGCGCATTATCCTCGTGGAGAACGGTGTTTTCCAGAAACCCACGAAACTCCAGTCCTTTTTTCCTTGACCGATTCTCTTCTTTCTGCTAATTGATGATAATGGGTTATGGGAGAGATTCCGCGGGTGGATGATGCCGCGGGGCGCCGAAGGTGAAACCCCAAGGTGGGGGAAACTCTCAGGCAAAAGGACCGTAATCCATTGTATCCTCTGGAGAGAGCCTTTCATAAGGCCACCGAAGGGGAAAACCCTAAGCCTTTGGGCAGAGGGTAATCTCTCAGGTAAAAGGACAGGGGAGCTTCGGAATCATTCCGGAGCTCCCCTGTTTTTTCTTGGGATGTAGTATCATGACCCTGGCGGAAACTGTGCCGGGCATTCGCCCTGAGCGTACTACTCGTGTTCCCATGAATTTGATGTTACGGTCGTAGGAGGATTGGCTATGAAATCGATCGACGAATTGAATCTGCCCGAGGATCTTCGGTATGCTGAAGACCATGAGTGGGCCAAGCTTGAGGGGGATAAGGTGAGGGTTGGCCTCGATGACTATGCCCAAGATCAGCTGCAGGCCATTGTGTATGTGGAGCTGCCTGAGGTAGGGGCGAGTTTTCAAAAGGGGGAACCATTCGGGGTGGTAGAGTCGGTCAAAGCCGTTGTCGATTCTTATATGCCCGTGGGTGGAGAGATTATCGCAGTGAACACCGCGTTGGTGGATTCGCCGGGGCTTGTGAATGAGAGTCCGTATAGTGAGGGGTGGATAATTGATGTCAAGGCGACTGACCTTACTGAGATGGATACCCTCTATACCAGCGAGTCTATCAAGGAAGCCGTCCTGAAAAGGATGGAGGAGGAGGGCCAGTAGATGCGTTATTTACCGCATACTGACGACGATATTTCTGCCATGCTGGAGATGGTAGGGACAGGCAGCCTCGAGGAGCTCTTTTCCACTGTCCCGGGGGATTGTCGAAAAAAGGAGCCCCTTAACCTTCCTGACCCGTTGACCGAATGGGAATTGAACCAGCATATGGCCTCGCTTGCTGCCACCATGGCCACGATGCCGGAATACAAGGTTTTCGTAGGGGCTGGCAGTTACGAGCATTTTGTCCCCTCATCGGTTTTGAGTTTGCTCGGCCGTTCAGAGTTTGTCACGTCTTATACCCCTTATCAACCCGAGGTAAGCCAGGGGACCCTTCAAGGGATCTTTGAATATCAGACGTTGATCTG
>DAOVGJ010000205.1 GCA_030672465.1 Pseudomonadota bacterium
TGCCGGGGGGTTTTTGGGGTTGTTCCTCGTGAACCGCTTTATAGCCTTTCAACCTCTGGATGTGCTGACCATGTTGGGCTTCATCATTCTCGTCGGCATCGTGGTAAATAACGCCATCCTTATCGTCCACCAGTCCCTGAACCACATGAGGGAGGGAATGGAACCCCGGGACGCCATCCATCAATCCATCCAAAAAAGGGTGAGGCCCATTTTCATGTCCACCACTACCAGCATCTTCGGGATGTTGCCGCTCGTGCTGTTCCCGGGAGCTGGATCGGAACTCTATCGGGGTCTCGGGAGCGTGGTGATTGGGGGTCTGGCCGTTTCCACCGTATTTACCCTCTTTCTCGTTCCCACGCTGTTTAGCCTGGTGCTTGATGCAAAAAGAGCCGTCGTTCGGCTCTGGCGTTGAAAAATTCGCCCTTCGCCGCTCGGAAATATTTTTTCATCTTTTCCAGGGAGTCCCAACTTTGAACTTTGACATTGACTGTCGTGTCCGTGATCCGTGTCCGTTCTTCGTGTTCGTGAAACGTGTTCGTGTTCGTGTATTTCGTGCTCGTGCTCGTGGTTTGGACCCAATCATTTGCCATTTGAACCTAATTCGAAATTTGGATTTAGATATTTGAACTTTCCATTTTTAACCAATAAAACCAATTAAACTAATGCAACCAACCAACTCATTGCCATTTGTCATTTGGATTTTGAACTTTGACATTTTGTCTCCCGCCTCCAACCTCTAACCTCTAACCCCTTTCCCCTTCGGCCTTAACCTTCAACCTTTGGGCTTTATTACCCCTTCCCTGAGCACCCTCGGTGGAGAGACGGTCACATCGATCACCGTGGATACCTCCTCTCCCTTCGTTTTCCCCCCATCCAGGATTAAATCGATCCTCCCACGAAAGACCCTGTAAAGTTCATGAGGATCGGAAAGGCTGGGCATACCCGAAAAATTGGCACTGGTGGACGTAATAGGCCTCTTGAAGGCCTGCACTAATTTTTGCGCGATCCGATGAGGGGAAATCCGAACCCCTATCTTTCCGCTATCTCCCGTCAGAATTGGGGGACACGTTTTTGAGGCCTCGAAGATAATGGTCAATGGCCCTGGCCAGTGTCCCCGAATCAAGCCCATAGCCACCGGTGGGATCCGCGAGGTAACTTCCTCCAGCATTTCCATATTTCCTATCAATATGGATATGGGCTTACCAACTTCCCTCCCCTTGATCTCGAACAACTTCTTGAGAGCCTCTTCGTTGTACGCATCCGCTCCCAGACCGTAGACGGTCTCCGTCGGGTAGCCGATCACCCCGCCATTTCCCAGGATATGAGCAGCTTCCTGAATCAGCTTCCCCTCGGGATCGAAGGGGTTGACCTTAATCACGCGCGTATTCAAACCGGTCCTTTCCCGATTCCTTTTCCCTTTTCCTCCACCTCTTGGGCCAACCGTTTTTTATACTCCCTGAGGGCCTCCTTCAACTGGGGAGACTTTAGGGCCAATATTTGAACGGCCAGTATGGCTGCATTTCTTGCCCCTGCCCTGCCGATAGCCATGGTGGCAACGGGGATTCCTCCCGGCATTTGCACGGTGGAAAGGAGGGAATCCATTCCCTTGAGGGGTGAAGAATCGATGGGAATCCCGATTACGGGTAGGATCGTCTCGGAAGCAATTACACCTGCCAGGTGGGCAGCCGCCCCGGCTCCGACGATGATGACCTCAAGACCCCTTTCCTCGGCGGATTTGGCATAACGTATGGTACGACCGGGCGACCGGTGGGCAGAGGAAAGCGTAACTTCATAGGTAACGTTGAATTGGTCCAAAATTCTTTGCGCCTCTTCCATCACCGGAAGGTCCGAATCACTTCCCATGACGATCCCGACCAAGGGGTCTCCTCCCTTTTTTTTCGCCATATCCACATCCCCCAATTCATCTGGTATTTTGCAAATTTCTGAGTCCTTATCTATAGTTCATATTGAGATTTCTTAAAAAGTCGCTCTTCGCAGTTCAGGAATATTTTTTCATGCCGGAGACAATGTCTTTTGGCCTGTTGCCCGAATTCCCCTTCGCTCAGAGTTCGTGTTGCGTGTCCGTGCCCGTTGTCCGTGTTCGTGAAACGTGTTTTTGTCTGTGTATTTCGTGCTCGTGCTCGTGTTTCGGACCCCGTCATTTGTCATTTGGATTTTGAACTTTGGCATTTCATCTTCCGCCTCCACCCTCAAACCTCCAGCCTCCGGCTCTCTTTCCCCTTTGATATTTGAACTTTGACATTTGGCATTTCTCCTTCTGCCTCTAGCCTATTGTAGACGATCCAGGGCCCTCTTTCCAATATCGCTTCGATAGTAGGCCCCGTCCCACTGGATCTTCTTCACAGCAGAGTAGGTCAGATCTATAGCCCCCTTGACATCCTCTCCTAGGCCGGTGACCCCCAAAACCCTCCCCCCGTTGGTTACGATATCCGCTCCTTCTCCTGCGGTTCCCGCATGGAATACGAAAACGTCTTCCATCTCCGCCACCCTATCCAAACCCCGGATAACCTTGTTTTTCTCGTAACTCCCCGGATAGCCCTTCGAAGCCATCACCACGCATACAGCCCACCTCGGATCCCAATCAATGGACCCCTGGAGGTTTCCATTTATACATGCCTCCAAGAGGGGGACGATATCCCCCTTCATTCTCATCATGATGGGCTGGTTTTCCGGATCCCCGAATCGGGCGTTGAACTCCAAGACCCTTGGCTGGCCGTCCTTAATCATCAAACCGCTATATAATACCCCTCGATAGGGTCGCCCTTCAGAGGCCATTCCCCTGATGGTTGGAATCATAATCTCCTCCATGATCTTCCTGTGAACCTCCTCCGTCACCACCGGTGCCGGGGAATACGCCCCCATTCCCCCTGTATTGGGCCCCCTATCCCCATCATAGATGGGTTTGTGATCCTGCGAAGAGGCCAGCGGTACTACAGCCTCTCCATCGGTCAATACGATGAAAGAGGCCTCCTCTCCAACAAGAAATTCCTCAATTACTACCCGCTTGCCCGCATCCCCTAAGGCCTTCTCCACCATTATCGTATCCAAGGCCTTTAATGCATCCTCCTTTGCCATACTGGGGATGACTCCTTTGCCAGCTGCCAATCCATCGGCTTTCACCACGATTGGTGCCCCGATTGAATCGATATATGCCGCCGCTTCATCCCGGTCATTGAAAGCCCCGTACTGGGCCGTTGGTACCCCATATTTCCTCAGCAAATCCTTGCAGAAGACCTTGCTCCCCTCGATCTCGGCCGCCTCCCGATGGGGGCCAAAAATCCTCAACCCCCTTTCTTCGAAAAGGTCGACTATTCCCATGGCGAGGGGAAGTTCGGGACCCACTACGGTTAAATCTATCCCGTTCCCGTCGGCAAAGGTGGCCAAACCTTCCAAATCCGTGGGTGGTGTATCGATGCACTCGGCCATCTGGGCTATTCCCGCATTACCGGGTGCGCAAAAGAGCTTGGAAACCCTGGGGCTTTGACCGATCTTCCATACCAGGGAGTGTTCCCTGCCTCCGCTGCCCACCAATAACACCTTCATAATAACCCCCGCTTATCTTCCCGTTGATAACCTGATTCAACCTTCTCCTTCCACAGTGCTCAGATAATTCGATATTGACCCATCGTACCTGGCCGTCATTTGAAAGACCTTCTTGGCAAGCCGAAATCTGGTTCGGGCCGATATCCGTCCGACATTCTCCCTCAGTTCCGCGATGAGATCGTCGTAATCCCCCGGGTC
>DAOVGJ010000217.1 GCA_030672465.1 Pseudomonadota bacterium
CTTGCCGTTTCTCGTAGCCATTTTAATCCAATCCCCCGTAGGCTGCAAAAAAGAGGCCCCCAAGGAGAAGAGGCCTCTGGCCCCTGATTTCACCTTGCCTTCCGTCGATGGAAAAACCATAACCCTCTCCCAGTTGAGGGGGAAGGTAGTCCTGCTCGATTTCTGGGCAACGTGGTGTGCCCCATGTCGATTGGCCATACCCCACCTCAACGATCTGTACAAGGCTTATCGGGAAAGGGGCCTGGAAATCATTGGGGTGAGCTTGGACACGGGGAGTCAGGAACGGGTTAGAAGGTTCGCCGTCAATATGGGCATCAAATACACCATCATTATGGCCGATGATGAGGTGGTCAAAAATTACGGTATATCCCCCATCCCGACCACCTATCTCATAGACCGGAACGGCCATCTATGCAATAAATGGGTTGGATTCAGCCAAAATCTTATGAGCAAGATCTCCGCTGAGACTGAAAGGCTATTATCGCAAAAAGGCGGTTAATCCCCAAACCTTACCACTGCTTGATTTCACCCATCATCGTGTCTTTTCATGAGAAGTATCCGGAACTCCGTATCGGTTGGGGGATTCCTGAAAATAAGTACCTTGTGGTCGATAAACCCGCCATCGTGGCAACCAGCGTCGGGGGACCAAGGTCAGGGGTAAATCGGCTCAGCCTCCATTAGGAGCAACCCCCTCTTCTTCCCGCTCTTCCTCCCGAAAGACTTCTATTACGCTTCTCACGTTGATGCCGGCCTCTTCGAGGGCTTTCCTGATATCCTTTGCCTTGACACTTTTCGCCTTAACGATGAAATTAACCCTTTCAGCCAACCCCTAACCCTCCCGAACGAGTTTTCTTCCCGAGCCTCCGTCTTCCGCTCATTCGTTCCGCGCCTTCCGCCATTGATGATAGGATTCCAAGTAACTGTCGACTACCCTATGGGCATCCAGGTTGAGCGCCTTGGCGTATTCCATGATGAATCCCCGGATGTATACCAGCGCGGGTAGGTTTTCGAAACTCTCCTGCTCGAGCCACTCCAAGTTCTGCCTGTTGATCTTGGTTTTCTGTGATATCTGCTTGAGGTCAAAACCCATGGATTCCCTAATTCCCCTCAGACTACTTCCCCTAAATCTGAACCCATTGGGAAATGGAATACCCGCCAACTCTTCCCGAACGGGATGGACTTCTTGATTGGCGGTAACCTCAACGGGCTCCCCTGAGAAAACCTTTTCCCCTAGGTCTTCCAGCTTTCTGTCATACTCCGATCTAAATCTCTCATCCGTCAAAACCCGGTAAGCTTCGTCCATGGCGGCGTTGACCTCCTTGAGCTCTTCGGGCCCCAGAAGGGAATAGATGGCCATGGAATTGGAGCTGAAGATTTCCTTTTCCCTCCGGTAGGCCTTTCGGATCTCCTCGGCCGATGCCCCCCTGGGGACCTCCAACAAATCATAATAGGTCTGGTCTTTGACTCGCTTCATCCCTCGGAATTAAACAGAAATGGCTTGTCAACGATCAATTTTAACGTGATCTCGTTGATGCACTTAGAAGCCCTGGATTGTGGAAATTCCAAGACCAAGGGTTTCCTCTTTTGGATCGATTGCCATACGTCATTATCGTAGACGATATAACCCAGGTAATCCATGGAGATTCCAAAGTACTTCAAAAAGGCGCTCTTCATGGAAAAGCCGATATCAATATCGCCCTTGGTCCTTACCTGATTGACGATGAGCTTCGGCCTGAAGTTCTCCAACTCCTTCTCCAACCTGAGGCCTATGGATTTATCGATTTCCCCCGCCAATTCTATGATATCAAAGGGGGTTCTGATTCCCCTCTCGTTCCTCTGATCCAAGGCCGTTTCGATGATTTCCTTCACCCCGTAGTGAGAAATAATCCTTTTCACCTTTCGAAAGAATGCGCTTTTGATAAAGCGATAGGTATTTTCTATGCAGGTCGGCTCCGGGGTGACCACCAATATTTCGTTCTCGGACATGAGGAAGAAGTCCAACACATTGAAGGAGTTCCCAGCTCCCAGATCCAGTATGATATAGTCGACGTCCAAGGAATTGATATGCCGGATCAGCTTCCACTTTTGTGGCTCCTTTGGATTTGCAGCATTAAGAAGGTCTTGGGCGCCGACGACCAATCCCAGGTTTGGGATACCGGTATCCACAACCACATCCCGAATCCCTTCAACTCTCTTATTGATTAAATCGGACAAGGTTCGCTGGGGAAAGGAAAGGCCTAAAAAGGTGTGAATATTGGCGCCCCCCAAGTCGGTATCAATCAATACCACCTCCTCGCCGAACCTGGAAAGGCAGATTCCCAAATTCACTGCGATGAAGGTCTTGCCGCTTCCCCCTTTCCCTCCACCAATGGTCCATATGGACCTCCGACCCTTACCTCCCTTCCTTCCTTCCCCTTGATCCACGGAAAAAGATGCCGTCAATTCCTCTTCCTCTGGTCCCCTTCACTTCCCCATGGTTCCACGAGCTGAACCCTCTTACGATATCGGGTTCCACGACACGATCATTGGGGACAGCTTATTTTGGATGAATAGCACAAATAGCCCGAGCATCGCAGACATTGAGGGACGTCCTGGCTCGGGCGAATCTTTATGGTCTCTACTGGCTCTACTAAGCAAATATCATGCCCATCTGGAGAGGACGAGCTGTACGCTTTTGATCTTCCCCCGTCTCACTCTTCCCCGACTCCTTACGCGCCTGACCTCTCCCATCGGCTTCAGCAAAAACTCCTCTCACGATTGGCCGAATACCATCGACCATGATATGAGGGATAGTTGATGCAAAAGGGGCTCCAAATAAGGAAGACGTGACATCGCTTCCGGCACAAATAGCTGTTCATCTTCTATAATGATATGGGGGTTTTGTCAAGCCAATCCTCTTTCCAGGGGAATATGGACGCCCTATAACAGATAATCCCGTTTTATATTTTCCAGCGACCTTAAAATATTCCCCATGATCTTTGGATTTTTCGCCGTCATGGCCTTCAGCATCTCCCTGATCTCCCACCGTTTCGAACGAGTGATGCTTGGACAACTGTTCTCCCATGTCGGCAAACCCATTTTACTGGCCAGCTGGAGGATCTTTTCCTTAGGTAAAAAGGCAAAAGGTCGAATGATAGACAATACCCCGCCGAAAAGGGGTAAAAAGGGGACCATGGTGCTCATTTCACCACTATAAAACATATTCAACAAGAGGGTTTCGATAATGTCATCCCTTGTGTGGGCTAAAGCCACTTTATTGCATCCCAATTGATGCGCCAGTTCGAATAGCCTTTTGCGCCTCAACCGGGAGCAAAGGAAACATGGATTCTCCCTATTTTCAGTACCATGAGCAATCCTCCCTATCTCGGTCACATCGATTCGATACCGGTATCCTCGACGAAGGAGGTAATCCTCAAGGGGTCGATACCCTTCTTGGTCGAATCCCAAATGGATATGGATGGCCACCAATTCATATATAATGGGAACCCTCTTTTTCCGTTCGGTCAACAGGTGCAAGAGGGTCAAGCTGTCCACACCTCCGGAAATCGCCACCCCAATACGATCTCCTTCTTCGATTTGCCGGTAGCGATGGATAGCCCTTCCCATCTGCCTGATAACTTCTTCTTCTAAATAAGACCGTGTCCTTCTCGAAGATGGATAAACTCCCCTCATAACCCCTCCAGGGGGCACCCACCACAGCGAGGAACCCTTCGACACCAGTGCTTTCCCAAAAAGACCAACAGGGCGTGAAATTCATTATATATTCCAACGTCTCGGCCTAATTCCCCCATCACCATGCCTTGAACCTCCTCATAGCTCCAATTTTCGGAGATGAGCTTGTGTCTGGAAAAGATCCTCTTTGTATAGGCGTCAACGACGAAGATGGGTTCTCCCAGTGCGTATAGGATGATGCTATCGGCGGTCTCGGGGCCAATCCCATCGACCTTCAACAATTTCTCCCTCAAGGAGCCCCGATCCTGGGATCTCATCCGGTTCACATCACCATCGAACTCTTCGTACAAGAAGTCAACGAATCGTTTTAGGCGCTTTGCCTTTAATCGATAAAAACCCGATGGCTTAATAACCTGGGCTAGCTCATCCCTGTCAACACCTCTCATCCCCGGGGCGCTCAATATCCCCGCCTTCTTCAAATTGTCGATAGCCTTTTCCACATTTGACCATGAGGTATTTTGGGTCAGTATGGCTCCCACGATAACCTCGAATGGAGACTCCCCAGGCCACCAATGGCGAGGTCCAACTGCGCGCAATAGCCTCTCATACATCTCAACCAGGATTTTCCCCTTTTGCCCCATCGTGCTTACCTCTCCCTAAACATAGAGTATCGAAGAAGCTACTGTCAAAAATTTTTCTAGTGATCTCTGAAAAGCTGGGAAAAGGAGCTCTGAGCGCAAAATTATGCGGTGTTGCAGTGCTGCAGTCATGCGGTTTTGCAGTCCACATTCTAATTCAAGTGTGTTGGAAACCACAACTCCGCCGTGTAAGCCCAGAGGGCGAGTTTTGGATTTGCAGTGAAGCGAACTTGAGAATGGTCGAGAAAATATTTTGAGCAGCGAAGAGCAACCTTAAAATGAATGAACTACGAAAATATTTCTTCGAAAACAAGCAAGCTTCAGAGCTGAAAATGATTGATTTTTCAATACATTGGAGATATCATTAAAATGAGTTTATGATCAGAATTGACGACATATTGGAACAGGTTAACACCTATAACCCCCAGGCGGACCTTGATTTCCTCAAGAAAGCCTACGTCTTCTCCGCCAAGGTCCACCAAGGGCAAGTTCGCCTCTCGGGAGAGCCCTACCTCATTCACCCCTTGGAAGTCGCACATATCCTGGCAAAGCTCCGATTAGATACGGCCAGCGTGGTCACGGGATTACTGCACGATACCCTTGAAGACACCTTTACCACTCTGGAAGAGCTTCGGGAAAACTTCGGGGAAGAAGTAGCTCAACTGGTGGACGGAGTCACCAAAATCAGCAAAATCACCCTCAAAACCTCGGAGGAGGATCAGGCCGAGAACTTTCGAAAAATGATCCTGGCTATGGTTAAGGACATCAGGGTGATTTTGGTTAAATTGGCGGATCGAATCCACAATATGCGCACCCTGAAATACCAACTCCCTCCTAAACAGAGGACAATCGCGCAAGAAACCCTCGAGATATATTCCCCCTTGGCCAACCGGCTCGGGATCGAATGGATCAACAATGAATTGGAGGACTTGGGATTCCAATACCTACACCCCGATATCTATAACGATATCAGGAAAAAGATTGCAAAAAAGGAGAAGGAAAGGGAGCGGTATACCGGAGAGGTCAAACGAATCATCACCAAGAAGCTGTTCGAGTACAAGATCGAGGCCGAAGTGATGGGTCGTCCCAAGCAGACATACAGTATCTATAAGAAGATGAACACCCAGGATATCGACTTTGACCAGGTTTACGATCTCACCGCGTTCAGAATTATCGTCAATAGCGTCAGGCAATGTTATGAAGCCCTTGGGATCGTTCACTCCCTTTGGAAACCCGTCCCCGGTAAATTCAAGGATTACATCGGGCTCCCCAAGGCCAATCGATACAAATCCCTCCATACCACGGTAATTGGACTTTACGGGGAGAGAATGGAGATTCAGATTCGGACTCGGGATATGCACCGAGTCGCTGAGGAAGGAATTGCTGCTCACTGGAAATATAAGGAAGGTAAGTTCACCGAAGGCGAGGATGACAAGCGAATCAATTGGTTGAGACAGCTATTGGAATGGCAACGGGAACTCCAAGATAACAGCGAATTCCTGGAGACGGTCAAAATGGACCTCTACCCCAACGATGTCTACGTTTTTACCCCCAAGGGGGAGGTAAAGGAGTTCCCGAGGGGAGCCACCCCCGTAGACTTCGCCTATAGTATCCATACGGATATCGGGCACCGGTGTATTGGGGCAAAGGTGGGTGGAAGGTTAGTCCCATTGAAGTATCAATTAAAAAGTGGGGATTCCGTGGAAATTCTGACTTCCCCGAATCATCAGCCCAGCAAGGATTGGCTGAAGTTCGTCAAGACTTCCAGGGCCCAGACCAAAATTCGACAATGGATCAAAAAGGAACAGAGGGAAAGAAGCATCGCCTTAGGAAGGGAGATTTGCGA
>DAOVGJ010000250.1 GCA_030672465.1 Pseudomonadota bacterium
ATTACCCCGCCGAGAGGGATTTCGTCAACCCCCCGTGGAAACCCGAACGGGGGAGAGCCTAATGTCAAATGCCAAAGCCCAAATGTCAAAGATGAAAGGCAGGAGGTTGGAGCTTTGAGCCGAAATGTCAAATATCAAATGACAAATGCCAAATGACAAATAACTCATAACGGACACGCTTCACGAACACGAGGGGAAAGTGTCAAAGTTCAAATTCCAAAACCGAAGTCGCAAATCCGAAATGTCGACTCTTAACTCATCACTCTTGATTCTTAATTCTTCGTTCTCCATTCTTATTTCTCCCCTTGACCTTAACCTTAGCCTAAGCCTACCCTTTTCCTCGGCCTCAGCCTCAACCTTAACCTTAACCTCTGGCCCTGAATTTCTTGACAAAAATCCCTTATCTTTTTAGACTAATGAGGCTGTTTCTTGAGGGTTGTTGTTTTAATCCCCTGGAGCGAACATTAAAGAATATTTGGTAACCATTCTTGGCGAAGCGAAAGAAAAGCAATTTCCGCTGTTTGAGCCCGAAGGGCGAGTTTGGAAATTGCCTGCAGCGAGCCTTAGAATGGTCAAAAAGTCTTTTCAGTGAGCGAAAGGGGATTAGGGCAACAACCCGTTGAGCCTGCATTCATCAGCGAAGGGGGCTTATATGGAGACGGGGTTTCCGGAAGCGATCGCATCGGAGGTTCCCGGGGACTGTTTATTGATTTCCGTTGGACTTCCCGGGAGCTGGAAGAGCCCAGTCACCGAGGAGATCGCCAGGATGAAGGGTTTTGAAATCCTGAGATCGGATTTCATCCGCCTGGATATCTTAAAGGGAAAGGACATCTTCAACGAGAAGGTGGCCTCCAGCCAGGAGAATAGGAGGATGGTATATGAGGAGATGTTCAATCGGGCGGAGGCCATGTTGAAGGAGGGGATTGGAGGACTTATTTTGGATGCCACCTTCTTCACCCAAGGGTTGAGATCGAGGGCGGCAAAACTGGCTCAGGGGGCTTCAAAGCCCCTGGTGATTGCCGAATGCGTTTGCACGGAGGAGGCCTCAATCAGGCGTATCTTGAAGAGGACCAAGGAGGACTATGAGTCCAACGCCTTGACCAGGCAGGCCTATCTGAACAACAAGAAGATCTTCGAACCCGTGGATATAGACGAACTGAAGCGAGATTATACGGACCTTCCCGTTATTCAGTTGACCATCGATACGGAATTCGATGATCCGCCTCGCTGGCGGGTAACCGCCATCAAAAAGAGGTAGGGCCCCCAAATGGATCTACGCGCCCTACGGCAGGCCTTGTTAAACCCAGCTATTTATCCCGAACGCCCGAGAACAGTTGAATTTTTTGAGACACACATCTCCTTGCTCTTCTTTACACAAAACTATGTCTATAAGGTGAAGAAACCCGTTGATTTTGGGTTCTTAGACTTTACGGATCTTGAGAAACGCAAATTTTACTGCCATCAAGAGGTTGAGCTCAACAGGCGGTTGTCCTCCGATGTCTACCTAGGGGTGGTTGAAATCTCGGAAGATGATGGGTCCATATCTCTCGACGGGAGAGGAGAAGTCATCGAATATGCCGTCAAGATGAGGCGGATTTCTGAAGATTTGTTGATGAGCCGACTCATGGAGGAGGGTAAGGTAACGGATCAGATGGTCGCAAGGGTAGCCGAAAAGCTGACTGACTTCTACATGGCGGCCGAGACCAATGAGGAGATAAGCGGTTACGGCAAGCCCGAGCGAATCCGCGAGGACACCGATGAAAACTTCCACCAGACCCGTACCTATATTGGGCTCACCATTTCCCGAGGGGCCTTCGAAGCGATCCAAGGGGCTACCAATGCGTTTTTAAGGGAAAAATGTGCCTCCTTCGAACGGAGGATCGCAGAGGGTAAAATCAGGGACTGTCATGGAGATCTCCGATCGGAGCATATCTACCTGGGAGACCAAATCCTCATCATCGATTGTATTGAGTTCAATCAACGGTTTCGATATACCGATGTGGCAGCGGATATCGGCTTTTTGGCCATGGATTTGGATTATCGGGAGAGAAGGAATTTTTCAAAGCATCTTATCGATTCGTATATTCGCAGGAGTGGGGATCGGGACATCCTTGAAGTCCTCGATTTTTACAAATGCTACCGGGCTTATGTGAGGGGAAAAGTGGAGAGTTTCAGGCTTGATGATCCACATATTCCACCAGATGAGAAGGAGGAAGTAATGAGGAGGGCTCGCCGATTCTTCCGCCTCTCCAATGAATATGCCCTGAGTTTATTGGGAAACGGTTAATGCTCCCTTTTTTCCTCGGGTATTTTCGGCGATATGCAAAGAAAAAGTACAAGGCAAATTTCCATCGGGGGAGTTAAGATCGGAGGGGACGCCCCCATCTCGGTGCAGTCTATGACCAAGACTGACACTCGGGATGTTGATAAGACCGTGGTCCAGATCCAACGGTTGGAAGACGCTGGATGTGAAATTGTGAGGGTGGCCATCCCCGATACGGTGGCCTGCGAACGATTCGGCGAAATTCGAGAAAGAGTCGCGCTTCCCCTGGTGGCTGATATCCACTTCCACCATAGATTAGCCATCAAAGCCATGGAAAGGGGAGCGGATGCCATAAGGATTAACCCGGGTACTATCGGGGGGCAGAGGAGATTAGAGGATATCGTGGCGAAGGCCAAGGATCGGGGGATCCCCATCCGCGTTGGGATCAATTCCGGTTCACTGGAAAGGGATCTCCTGCGTAAATATGGAGGGGCTACCCCTGAGGCCTTGGTGGAAAGTGCCCTTCGCTCCATCCGATTCATAGAGGCCTTGGATTTTCATGAAATAAAGGTTTCCCTGAAATCATCGGATGTGGTCAGGACCATTGAGGCCTATCGGCTCATCTCCCGCGAAGTGGACTACCCCTTACACCTGGGGGTAACGGAGTCAGGGACGGTTATTCCGGGCACCATCAAATCCTCCATCGGCATCGGTCTCCTCCTCTATGAAGGCATAGGCGATACCATCAGAATTTCGTTGACCGGGGATCCCGTGGAAGAGGTACGGGTCGGCTACGGGATATTGAGGGCCCTGGGCCTCCGCCGGAGAGGACCGGACATTATCTCGTGTCCCACGTGTGGAAGATGCGAGATCGATCTGATTCCCATGGCCGAAGAAGTAGAGAGGAGATTGAGGCACCTCCGCGAGCCCATTCGGGTCGCCGTTATGGGGTGTGGGGTAAATGGGCCTGGAGAGGCGCGCGAAGCCGACGTGGGAATTGCCGGTGGAAGGGGAGGCGGATTACTCTTTCGAGAGGGAAAGGTCCTGAGGAAATGTCCCCAAGAGGAGCTCATTCAAGCCCTGATAGAGGAAATTGACCAGATGGTAAAGAAACGATAGCATGGTCCACCCCCTATGGCGCCCCGTCTCCCCGCGAAAGGTCTGTCTTTTCCTTGAGCTGTTTCCACGTATAGTGAATGCGCTGAATAACGGTAAAATGCGTGAAAACGGCCAGAATCCAGAGAATAGGTACCATCAGACCAAAGAGCGCTCCCACCGCTAGGAGCACGATCCTCTCCGGCCTCTCCAAGAGGCCAACGGCACATTTTTCGATCACTCCCTCCGCCCTGGCTCGGACATAGGGTACCAAGGCCGTGCCGATGAGCACCACCGAGGTTAAGACCACCATACTGGTTGAACCCTGAAGCGCATAGAAGAGGAGAATCCCCAGGAGCACAATCAGATCGGAATATCGGTCCATTACCGAGTCGAAGAAGGCGCCAAAAGG
>DAOVGJ010000060.1 GCA_030672465.1 Pseudomonadota bacterium
GGGCCGTTGGCCGGTTATGAGGCCAATTTCCTCAACGGCGGAATCCAATATCTTGATATTCTGTATGGCCTCTCCCAGTCCCATATTGATAACGATCTTCTCCAACTTTGGCGCTTCCATGATGTTCTTGTATCCGAACCGCCTCATTAACTGGGGGATAACCTCCTTTTCATATTTTTCCCTTAATATCCCCAACGAGCCCTCCCATCAAAGAGTCCACCTAATGACTATTTATCCAATAATTCTCCACACTTTTTGCAAGCTCGGACTTTTTTCCCATCATCCAAGATCTTCTTGTTAACCCGAATCGGAAGGTTGCACTTCTCACAGACGACCATCACATTGGAGACGTGAATGGGGGCCTCTCTTTCGACGATTCCCCCTTGTTTTGTGTGTCCACTGGGACGAGTATGCCTCTTGATAAAATTGATCTTTTCAATGAGGACGCGATTCTTCCGTGGGAATACCTTCAAAATACGACCGCTCTTGCCCCTTTCCTTTCCCGATATAACCATTACCAAATCGTTCTTTCTCAAGGAAAATCTGTTCCTCATCATTCCTTTCCGTCTTTCCCCGTCATAATACCTCGGGGGCCAGCGATACGATCTTCATAAAATTCTTGGCCCTTAACTCCCGAGCCACGGGGCCGAAAATCCGAGTGCCGATGGGATCTCCTTGGGGGTTGATCAAGACGGCGGAATTGTCGTCAAATTTGATGAAAGATCCATCTGGTCGCCCCACTTCTTTCTTGGTGCGCACGATCACTGCCTTTACCACATCTCCCTTTCTGATCTTGGAATTGGGGATGGCATCTTTTACGGATGCCACAACTACATCCCCGAGGCTGGCATACCGCCTCCTCGTTCCTCCCAGAATTTTTATGCACCCCACTTTCTTAGCGCCCGAATTGTCCGCCACGTCGAGAATGGTCTGCATCTGAATCATCTGTACCTCGCCGTTCCACCAGCAGGTTTCACATGGCTCTTCTGATGACTTCCTTAACCCTCCACCTCTTCTCTCGGCTCAGTGGACGAGTCTCAATGATCGATACGGTATCACCTGTATGGCACTCATTCCTCTCATCATGGGCTTTATATTTGGCCCTCTTCTTCATATATTTCTTATATCGGGGATGTTTCACCAACCGTTCTATCATGACCACCACGGTTTTATCCATTTTATCGCTGCATACGGTACCGATCAATGTCTTCCGAATTCCCCTCTCCTTCATTTGGCAAACCCCAAATAAGATCAACGATCCGTGAGGCCATCCGAGGCCTCGCGTTTTCCCTCCCTCTCCAAATCTCTTTCCCTGAGAAGGGTCTTCACCCGAGCGATGTCTTTCTTAACCCGGACGACGGCCATGGTATTTTCCAGTTGACCCGTCGCATGCTGGAACCTCAAATTGAATAGTTCCTCCCTCAGTTCCCTCTCCTGTTCGGTCAGTTCGCTATCGCTCTTATCCCTTAATTCACGCGCCTTCATGGCTTCCCCTTCGGCTGATAAATCGAGTAGCTATGGGGAGCTTATGGGAGGCCAGCCGAAAGGCCTCCATCGCCTTCTCCTCCGGAACGCCCTCCATCTCATAAAGGATGCGCCCTGGTCTAATCACCGCCACCCAGTCCTCGGGAGCCCCCTTTCCCTTTCCCATCCTCGTTTCAGCGGGTTTCTTTGTTATGGGTTTATCGGGGAAGACTCGAATCCACAATTTCCCGGTCCTTTTGACGAATCGCGTTACGGCGATACGGGCGGCTTCGATTTGGCGGGCCGTTATCCATCCACACTGGGTCGCCTGGAGCGCATAGTCGCCGAAATTGAGGCTATTTCCTCGAGGAGACTTCCCCCTCCTCCTTCCCTTATGCATTTTCCTGTATTTAACCTTTTTGGGCGTCAACATGACAGTTTATCTTCCCCATGATAGGATTACGCTGCTGTTTCTTCCTCCCCAGTACCGAAGATTTCGCCTTTGAATATCCAAACCTTGACGCCGATGATTCCGTATGTCGTTCTCGCTTCCGCAAACCCGTAGTCGATATCAGCCCGCAGTGTATGGAGGGGAACCCGTCCCTCCCTGTACCACTCCCTTCGAGCCATCTCCGCGCCTCCAAGCCTTCCCGCACACGCAATTCTGATTCCCTTCGCTCCCACCTTCAAGGCCGAGGATACCGCCCTTTTCATGGCTCTCCGAAAAGAAACCCTTCTTTCCAGTTGAATCGCCACGTTTTCCGCTACCAGTTGAGCGTCCATCTCAGCCTTCTTGATCTCCTTGATGTTGATAATCATCTCCTTTTGGGTCTTCTTCTGAAGCTCCCTTCTCAAATTCTCCACCTCGGCCCCCTTCTTTCCGATGATAATTCCGGGTCGGGCCGTAAAAATATTGATTTTCGCCTTTTTCCCTTTATCGGCAGCCCTTTCAATTTCAATCTTAGAGACCCCCGCATGGTAGAGCCTTTCCTTAAGAAAATCGCGAATTCGAATATCCTCTTCCAACAACTGGGGGAAACTCTTGCCGGCATACCACCTTGAATCCCAGGTCTTAATAATTCCCAATCGAAAACCCGTAGGGTGAACTTTTTGGCCCAATGTCGCCTCCTCTCGAAATTGGTCTAATAACTCTCCTCCAAGACCACCGTAATGTGACTCATCCTCCTTCGAATCATGGTGGCCCTCCCCATGGCCCTTGGCCGATACCGCTTCATAGTCGGGCCCTGATCAACGGTGATCTGCTTTATGAAAAGGGTGTCCACATCGACATTTTTCATCTGGTCTGCGCTCGCAACGGCGGATTTGAGCAGTTTGGCAACGATCTTGGCGGGGGCCCTTTTCGTAAACGCCAAGATGTTTAAGGCCTCTTCGACCCCCTTTCCCTTAACCAACTCAGTCACCATTCGAGCTTTTCTGGGCGAGGTCCTAATGAATTTCGCCCTCGCTTTAACCTCCACAGCTCTCCTCTCCTCAGTTCCGCTATTTCTTTCCCCCTATCCTCGTCTTCTTATCCCCGGCATGGCTGTGAAAGGTCCGCGTGGGGGAAAAATCTCCCAATTTATGGCCCACCATCTCTTCGGTAATGAAGACGGGGAAAAATTTCTTTCCGTTATGAACGCCAATAGTGAGGCCAACCATCTCGGGCAAGACGGTAGAGCGTCTTGACCACGTTTTGATAATTTTCCCACCCCCTCCCTCTCTGACCTTCCTCAACAGACTTTCTTCGACAAAGGGACCCTTCTTAACTGACCGTCCCATCCCTCCTCCTCCGCCATCTGAGGAGCCTCACTTCCTCCTCTTGACGATATACTTCTCCGTAGCCTTATTTCTCCTCGTCTTGAAGCCCTTAGTCGGGACACCCCAAGGGGTAACCGGATGTCTTCCCCCAGAGCTCTTGCCTTCACCCCCACCCAAGGGATGATCGACTGGATTCATGGCCACCCCCCTAACCCAAGGCCTCCTTCCCAACCACCTTCTCCTGCCCGCCTTTCCCAGGGAGATACTTTCGTGATCGATATTGCCGACTTGCCCAATGGTGGCAAAACAGTCCAACAATACAAGGCGGACCTCTCCGGAGGGGAGGCGGATGCGGGCGTATTTCCCCTCTTTCGCTAAGAGTTGACCATTTGAGCCGGCGCTTCGAATAATCTGTCCTCCCTTTCCCGGTTTCAATTCGACGTTGTGAATAACAGTCCCGGAGGGGATATTCCGCAAGGGAAGGGCATTGCCGGGTTTGATGTCGGCGGATTCACTAGCAATAATGGTCTCGCCCACTTTCAGATCCACAGGGGCGATGATATATCTCCTTTCCCCGTCCACATACTGTAGGAGGGCAATTCGAGCAGACCGATTTGGATCGTATTCAATGGAGGTCACCTTCGCCGGTATATCCCTCTTATTCCTTTTGAAGTCGACAATCCTGTACCTTCTCTTGTGCGCCCCACCAACATGGCGGATGGTCATCCTTCCATAGTTGTTCCTGCCACCGCTCTTCTTCAGGGGCTTCAGGAGCCCCTTTTCGGGCCTGTCCCGGGTGATCTCCTCAAAAGTGGAGACGGTTTGAAACCTCCTCCCCGGTGAAGTAGGCCTATATTTCACAATTCCCATGGGTCAATGCCCCCCCCAGGAGGAATCAGAGCTAGGCTCCCTCAAAGAAGTCGATCCGATCTCCCTCTTTCACTGTTACGATGGCCTTTTTCCAATCAGGCCTCTTGCCGAACCGTCTTCCCAGCCTCTTCACTTTCCCTCTAACCGTAGCAGTCCTAACTTCCCTCACCTTTACCTTAAAGAGGCGTTCAACGGCTCCTTTGATCTCGATTTTATTTGCCCTTTTGTTTACCTTAAAGCTGTATTGATTTTGGCCTTCCCGTTGGATCGTGCTCTTCTCCGTTACCAGCGGGCTGATGATGATATCGTGGATTTCCCTCATGCTGCTAATCTCTCTTGGATCTTCTCAACGGCTTTTTTGACCAGAATCAAATGTTCATGATTCAAGATGTCGTATACATTTAACCCTTCAACCCTCAATACCTTAACCCCTAGTACATTTCTGGCTGACCGCTCCAGGTTGAAATTTTCCCCACTGATAACGATGAGGGCCTTCTCCACGCCGAGACGGTTAAGGATCTCTATGAAGGATTTCGTCTTAACTTCCTTTAATTGGAACTGGTTGAGAACCAGCAATTTCCCCTCCCCAGCCCTCGCGCTTAAGGCTATCCTCAGGGCCTGCTTCTTCACCTTCTTGGGAACGCCAAAACCAAAATCCCTCGGGGTAGGACCGAAGATGACCCCCCCTCCCCTCCAGAGAGGAGATCGGATCGAGCCAGCCCTGGATCTCCCAGTCCCTTTTTGCCTATAGGGTTTCCTCCCTCCCCCCCTGACCACGGATCGGTTCTTGGTCGAGGCCGTTCCAGCCCTCCTTTTCGCCATCTGCATTCGGACAACATCATGAAGCAGGTGATCCTTGATCTCCGCATTGAAGACCCGTTCGTCCAACTCCAGATCCCCGACCTTCTTTTTACCCGTACTGTAGACCTTGACGAGGGGCATCCTCTTCTCCGCGGATTACGATTCTTCCTTCTTACCTTCTTCTTTAGCCTCTTCCTTAGCCTCAGCCTTAGCCTCTAACTTAGCTTTAGCCTCTTCCTCCTTAGGTTCTTCCTTCTCAACTTTAGCCTCAGCCTCAACCTTAACCTCTTCCGTCTTGGCTTCTTCCTCAGCTACCTCCCTAACCTCAGCCTTATCCTCTACCTCAGCCTTAACCTCCCGTGCGGCCTCTTCCTTAACCTCAGCCTTGGCTTTAACCTCAACCTCTTCCCTGGCCTCTTCCTTCTTTTCTTGAGGTGGGGCAGGTCGAGAGGGAGCCGGAGCCTTCTTAGCTTGCCTTATGGTAACGATTCCATTTCTCCAGCCAGGGATAGCCCCCTTTAAAAAGATGAGGTTCTCCTGAGGCCTAACTTCCACCACCTCGATGTTTTGAACGGTCACCCTTCGGTTCCCTAAGTGCCCTGGCATCTTTTTCCCCTTAAAGGTCCGGCTAGGATCCGCCGCTGCACCGATAGATCCCCCATGCCGGAAATGTTCATGGGTACCATGGGAGGCCGGGGCACCCCGAAAGCCATGGCGTTTCATCACACCGCTGAATCCCTTTCCTTTACTCGTTCCCGCGACATCCACCAAATCACCGGGTTGGAATATATCGACCGCGATCTCCTGGCCCAACTCGTATTGATCAACCTCATCCACCCTCAATTCCTTGAGGATATAAAAAGCCCCCCTGCCGCTTTTCTTAACATGTCCCGTAATGGGTCTATTCACCCTGTTGGGTTTTTTAGGCAGAAAACCCACCTGAAGGGCATCATACCCATCCTTCTCCTTGGTCTTCTTTTGGATGATTGGACAAGGACCCGCTTCAATCACGGTCACCGGCACGATATTTCCTTCTTGTGAGAACAAGCGAGTCACTCCAAGCTTTTTCCCTATGATTTCCCTCACCATTTCAGCTGCTTACCCCTGGTTTAATATCTCCATCATGGTTCTCGGCTATGAGCTACAGCTTTATTTCCACGTCGATCCCGGC
>DAOVGJ010000047.1 GCA_030672465.1 Pseudomonadota bacterium
AAGGTTCGAGCTCCAACCTGCTCGTCAACAACTGCGATGAGTTCATCTACTATGAAGACCTTGAACGACCCGTCGGAATTCCGCCGAAGATCGGAAAGGATCTTCCCAAGAAGAAAAAGGATGCATTCCAGCTCCTGATCGACTCGGTGGTTGCGCTGGTCAGGGAGAACAAGGAAATCCTCTGGTCCTCCATGATCAAACAGACAATGAAACGGAAGAAACCCTCCTTTAGCGAATACTATCATGGTTACAGAACCTTCAGCGATCTCCTCGAGGACGCCGAGAAGAGCGGCCTCATCCGGCTCAAAACCGACCCCAAGAGTAATACCTATATCGTAATCGGTTTTGGCAAGGAATCCGATGATGGGCGAAGATCATGATGGCTTGAGGAGAACCTCCATACTTGGGTTTACATGTATCTATAATTGATGAACTCGTAAAAAGTCAAAAATGGGACGGCAAAGTAAAAATCTCCAAATGCAAGGCTTGCGAATCTTGAGGAATGAGGCGTACTTACCAGTACGCCGCAATGACGAAAGATGAAGCGTAACGCAGCCCTTCGGCTTTACTCAGGGCCATGAGCCTGTCGAACGGCAGTTGGACTTTTTACGAAGCCGTCATAATTGGAGCGAAAGATGAAGCGAAATTCGGTTGACGTCGGCGATTTGATAGACGATTACTGCCCCCGCTGTCGTTTGCTCTTGAGCCATGACGTTGCGGCAGTGGTTGATGGTGAGGTCAAGAAGGTCCGGTGCAGGACGTGCCTCAACGAACACCCCTATCGGCATGGTAAAGGAGGGCGAAAGGAAAAGGACGACATCAAATCCCTCTGGGACCAAGTCCTTTCCAAGATGCCCAAGCCCCCAAAAAAGCAATAGATGCCGTGGTGTTTTTAGGAGGAGAGATGGAGAAAGTCATCGAGGGGATATATTTCATTCCAGGTCGGGATGAGATGATACCCGATTCCCACGTCTACATCCTAGGAGACGCCCATTCTCACGACTTATCAATGGTGGATGTAGGTTTGATTGGCAGAGGTGATGAAAAATTGGACCACATTGAGCGAACGGGAATAGGGTTAAAGGATATCAAAAGGATCATTCTCACCCATACCCATTTTGATCATATCGGTTGCATTAAGGAAATGGTAAAAGGGCTTCCTGATGTGGAGATATGGGTTCACCAAATCGAAGGGGATTATCTGGAAAGGGGCGACGAGAGGATCATCCACGGAAATGAGATGTTTGCCGGTTTCATACGGGGTCAGTACGGCGTGAGCGACGGCTTCTATCAATTATCCGTCCACCGCAAGCTCGGTGAAGCAGACGTCCTTGAAATAGGTGGTTTGAGGTGGGAGGTGCTCCATATTCCCGGTCATTCCGCAGGGGGGATCGGCTTGTACAACGCCAAGAACAAGGTGCTGATCCCGGGGGATACCGTATATGCGGATTACAATATCGGTAGGTTCGACCTGTACAGTGCTGATGGAAGTCAATTGAGGCGCTCTCTGGAGAGGTTGGCCCAGCTCGACGCTGAGGTACTCTTGCCCGGGCACAATCGCATTCTGAAGGAGGGGGCCGGAGAATCAATAAAGAAAACGCTTGCCCAGTGGAAGCAATACCTGGGGTAAATACCCTCCAAACCCTTCATTTTCCGCTGCTAAAGGCCCCGATGTCAGAAGCGGTGCTGGCAAGTGGGTAGACTCATCTGTCGATAAGGCCCACGTGGACGGCAACCTGGTCACCGCGCCTGCCTGGCCGGCCCACTCGGAATGGCTGGTGAAGTTCCTGGAACTGCTCGGGACCAAGATTGAGCTGTAGGGAAAACATTGCCCTGGTGTCAGCGGGTCCCAAGGGGGCTGTAGGTCGTTCATGACTGGGAAAGAGGAGGTTAGAACTATGCTATCACAAATACCCATAAATCTTGAGAAAGTAATAAAAGCTGATGTGGACAGGGAAATACTGAGGGCCGGGATAATAGCCGAGTTGGATGCAATAAATCTCTATGAGCAAATGGCGGCCATGACCGGAAACGAGAATATTTAAGAAGATCCTTTTGGACATAGCAAAAGAAGAGAAGACCCATGTAGGAGAATTCCAGGCGCTCTCACTGAGAGAGGATCGAGAACAAGTCAAAGAACTGGAAGAAGGTAAAAAAGAAGTTGAAGAGTTAACGGGCAAGTAAAGAGAGTCGCCCGTTATGTACGACCCCTCATCGGCTTGCCTCCGGCTCGGTTTGGCTCATGGGGGAAATCTCCGGTTTACACTATGGTTCGCCCCTCGGAGCATTTCCTCCATCCGCACATCACTAAGTGGAATTTACCTCGCCCATCGGGCAAATAGCGGAAAATTTTCAGAAAAAAACTCGACAGGGGGCAATGGCATGCGTGGGCGTCCGCATTCGTCTCCTAATCCTAGGCCAAAGACGACGAATCTCCTCATTTTCCATTACCACACGTGAAAAATCGAAGCATTATTCATGAAAAATTTTCATAAAACGTTGAAAAGAGGGCGCGGAGGTCCCTGGGGAGTTTAAAAAATTTAATAACTTAGAGCTCATCAGATTTGGCATGGTTTATGCGTATAACCTCCGTGGAATGAACTATTCACGAAAAATCAGGGAAGCGAAAAAACTAATTGGTCTTGTCATCATCTTACTTGTTTCCCTAGCCCTAACGGGATGTAGCGACGATGACGACAGCAGTTACGTCGTTGACCTTGGGGCTTCCAACCTGTTTATTGACCCCAATGGCAGGTATTCGATAACCTACCCAAGCGACTGGTATTACTTTGAAACCGTCAATGTCCCCGGAAGAAAGAGAACCACGTGGCATGCAAACGGGACAGGTGAAGTGACCTTGGGTATTACGGATTGGCTACCCAATGGACCC
Source organism: Pseudomonadota bacterium (assembly GCA_030672465.1). Lineage (GTDB taxonomy): Bacteria > Desulfobacterota > BSN033 > WVXP01. The sequence continues at coordinate 2,891 of DAOVGJ010000047.1, forward strand.
ACGACAAAGACGGTCCTGGAGTGGGCTCAGGAAAATATGGACAGATTGATTGCCGAGGGGCACATTTTGGTGAAGGATATTTCCCCCATCGTGAATGCCGAAGGCAATACCGGTTATGAATTCACGGTGAGGGATGAAGCAATCCAAGAAGACAATAGAATTAGCTTCTTCTTCAATAACCTGACCGAGCAGTTCGATCTAACCTTCTATTATGACACGGGATATCCCGACTCAAGCTTGACTCAGATCATCAGGAATTTCAAGACTACGGATTTATAGAACATTCGATACCCACCTCTCCATTCCAAGGCTTCCGCCATTTCTCACGACGAGGGAGATTTCAACGGAGTTCTCAAGGGAACCGGGAAAATTCCATAGCTATCGCAAATTGCTTGAGTTTCAGGTCTTAGAGTTGTTACAACGCCGGCCCAAGGGCTGTTTTCCCCTTGCAATTTAACCCTCGTTACGTTATAAATATTACCAAAACAGCGGACATAAAAGTCAAGGATACCCTCGGAATGAATTGAGGGGGCATATGGTGTGGTAACCAAGGTTCAATGGTCTTGGTTTCTTTTATAGTCTCTCGGGAATACCGATGAGTCGAAACCTGAAATTGAAGTTGTTGTCGATCCTCTTCATCATAGTGGTAGCCCTCGTCTATCTGGCTCCCTCAGTGGTCGGTGAGATGGCCGGGTTCTGGGGTAAGATTCTGCCCCAGGATAAGATCCACCTCGGTTTAGACCTTCAAGGGGGGATGCACCTCGTCCTGGAGGTCGAGGGCCAGAAGGCCGTCGAAAGCTATGTGGAGAGGATGAAGGGAGACCTGAAGGAGGATTTGAAGAGGAAACGAATCTACGTGCCCAGGATTGAGAGGATAAATGGGGACCAGATCTCCTTAGAAATACTCGGCGAAAAAGAGAAGTTCGACGAATACATCGAGAACAACTACCCGATATTTGAAGAGATATCGGCCGAAGGCCAGGGGAAATATCAGAAGGTAATTTTGGGAATCAAGAAAAAGCAGGCAGACTACCTGAAACGTTACGCCGTAGAACAAGCCCTTGAGACGATTCGGAATAGGGTTGACCAATTCGGCGTGGCTGAGCCTGATATCAGCCCTCAGGGCTCGAACCGTATACTGATCCAGCTTCCCGGAATAAAGGATCCCCAAAGGGCCCTTAGATTGATCGGAAGGACGGCACTCCTGGAATTTAAGCTCGTTGACGAGGAGCGTAGTCTCCGAGATGCCCTCAAGGGAAAAGTACCGGAAGGGGACATGATCCTTTACCAGAGGCGAGAGGAACCGGAAACGGGCAAGGTAAGCAAGGTGCCATTCCTTCTTAAGAAAAAAACTTTGATGACTGGCGAAGTCCTCAAGGACGCCCAGGTGAGGTTCGATGATTTCAGTCAACCCTATGTGGCACTGGAGTTTGATCCAAGGGGCGCTAAGATGTTTGACCGAATCACGGCCAAGAACGTGAAAAAGAGGCTGGCCATCATCCTGGATAACAACGTCTATTCCGCTCCGGTCATTCAGGAAAGGATTTCGGGAGGAAGCGCCCAAATCACCGGGGCATTCACCTTGAACGAAGCTCGTGATTTGGCCATCGTCCTCCGGGCAGGAGCCCTTCCAGCTCCCGTAAAGATCTTGGAAAACCGCTCAGTAGGGCCCTCACTGGGAAAGGATCTCATCGATAAGGGTTTGAAATCGATCATCATCGGGGGAATTCTGGTCGTTTTATTCATGGTAACCTATTACAAGATATCGGGGGCTATCGCCGATTTAGCCCTGATCTTGAACCTCATTCTCATCATGGGGACCTTGGCGGGTTTAAGGGCGACCCTAACCCTCCCCGGTATTGCCGGCATCATCCTGACTATCGGGATGGCCGTCGATGCCAACGTTCTCGTATTCGAAAGGATCAGGGAGGAGCTGAGGTTGGGGAAAACGCCCAAAGCCGCCATAGATGGAGGATATTCCAAGGCCTTTATGACCATCATGGACGCCAACATCACTACCCTAATCGCGGCGCTAGTTCTCTTTCAATTCGGAACGGGACCGGTAAAGGGCTTCGCCGTGACCCTGAGCATCGGAATCGTAGCCAGCCTCTTTACAGCCCTGTTTGTTAGCCGGGTGGTCTTCGAAGTCCTTCTGGCCAAACGCATGCTTAGGCAGGTCAGCATATAGTGGGGAGAATCCCATGGAGTTTGTTAAACCGGGAACCAAAATCAATTTTCTGGGAGTTCGAAGGATCGCTTTTGCCCTATCGGGTCTCGTCATCGGGGTGAGCATCATCTCCATCATCCTCCATGGTGGGCTCAATTACGGAATCGATTTTGCCGGGGGAACCCTGGTTCAGGTAAAATTCTCGGAACCGACCCAAGTGGAGACCATAAAGGAAAACCTGGCATCCATCGGTTTAGACCGGAGCCTCGTCCAACGCTTCGGAGAAAAGGGGGAGAACGAGTACCTCATCCGAG
>DAOVGJ010000100.1 GCA_030672465.1 Pseudomonadota bacterium
CAGACCAGACCAGACGGTCAAGACTAAGGCCGCCCACAGAAAGATCATCCCGACATTATGAAAATCGATGGAATAGTATGGGTAGTGGCAGATTAGGATCGTCGTGGCTATGAACTGAAGCAGGGTTTTATACTTCCCCCATTGGCTGGCTGATATGATGATGCCCTCATTGATGGCGATGGCCCTCAACCCGGTTACCGCCATCTCCCTTCCCGCAATGATCGCCACAATCCAGGCCGGCACCCTTCCGAGATGAATGAGCATGATGAGGGATGTTATCACCAGCAACTTATCTGCCAGGGGATCCAGGAATTTCCCGAGGGTAGTCACGATTTTCTGCCTCCGGGCGATATATCCATCCAATCCATCGGTAATGGCCGCAAAGAGGAAAATGAGGGCTGCAACGAAACTGGGTACCTTTCCAGGAAAGAAGAGCAAGAGAACGATGATGGGAATGGCCATGATGCGCAGGATGGTAAGCACATTGGGAAGGTTCCAAATTACCCTCTTTTGAAGCCTTCCCGGCTCTTCCTTCTGAAAGGTATCAGGCTTAATGCTTATAACTTTCATAGAATCGAAGAACTTTCTCTACGTAGTTCTGTGTCTCACCATAGGGAGGGATTGAACCATTTTGAATGACGGCTTTCTTTCCGGCATTATACGCCGCTAAGGAAAGGGGCAAGTTATTTTTAAAGGTATCGAGAAGGTGTTTCAAATGCCTCACACCCCCTTCGATATTTTGCCTCGGGTCGAAAACATCGAGCACACTCCATTGCTCGGCCGTTTGGGGCATCAGCTGCATCAAACCTTTGGCCCCCTTGCGGGAAACGGCATAGGAGTTGAACCCCGACTCGGCCTGGATAACGGCCTTGACCAGGGCGGAGTCGATGCCATACATCCTGGAAAATTCCTCGATCAGGGGATCGTATCGACCCGGATCGACACGGGTGGATACCGAATCCCCCTCCTCCCGAATGTAGAGCTGATACCTGGGGTCCCTCGGACAGTTGGTAAAGTGATAATCTCCATTCTCATCGATGTACCGATATATCCCCCCATAACAGGGAGAATCGATGCTGGATAGAGAAAAGATGATCACGAGCAGAATGATCGTGAGAAGTGGAAAATAAGGATAACCAGCACAAACCTTTTTGTTCCCGTACCTATCCATTCGTCCTCTTTACGTTTTTAGCATACACCCGTGGGGAATGTCAACACCATATAAGGCAGATGTGCTTAAAAGTATCTCGTCGAAGGGAGAAAAATACCGAGGTAGCCACCCCCAGGATTTTTTGCAGGATTTATGCCAAATTATCCCTTAGATGTCGATTCTTAAGGAAAAATACAATCCCCGTATGAACGGTGAAATCGGGAACCGTAATTCCCCCAATATCCTCGGTGAAGCTGACCTGCCAGATCGCATCCTTGGGGAGACGATATTTAATGCCGAATAGGATTTGAAGGGCATCGTTATCCAGCGCCTCAACCCCCGTGGCGTAGGGGCTCGTGTGACCGTTGATCTGGGTTAATAGGGAAAAATTATCCCAAAGCCAGTATTCCACGGCGAAGCTTCCCGAGAAGGCATTGTGGATATCGATCTCGAAGTCTCTATTAGAATTCCTTTCTTATTCTTCGAAATCTTATAGCACATAAGGTCCTACGAGGAGGCAGAAAGACTCGAGGATTTCCATTTTTGCCCGTCCCGCTGTGGCAATGATCAATACTCCGCATCACGCCGTGGAACCGGTGATATTGAATCTCACGGGCCTTTTATTTTTAAGGTGATAAAAGAACTTGCCACCCTTTTCCTGGAACCCAACCAATTCCTGAACTTCTAAGAAATCGAGATGGCCTAAAATCATTGAAACACCTAAAAAAGTGTCCATGACGGATAAGTTGGAAAATAATTTCCAAGAAATTTCATAAGCTGTCAATTGACCTTCGTTCAAAAAAGATAGAATTTGTGCTTGGCGGATTTTAAAATGATTATAGTAACTATCATAGATTGTTTTTAAATCCGTAATCATGCTTCCATGGCCAGGGAGGATCAAGGAGATGGGAAGGTAATTCAATTTCTTGAGGGAATTTAAGTATTGGATGAAACTATTTGATCTTAGTGAATATCTATTTTCATCAATTTCAAGCACGGGATTGGGTATAATCCCTTCAATGATATGGTCCCCAGAGAATAAGATCTTCTCCTTTTCATGGAAAAGACAAATAGAGCCAGGGCTATGCCCTGGACAATGGATTATCTTGAGAGTAAAGTTTCGAAACAAAATCATTGTATCTTCATTCACCAATGTGCAGTGATGCAAAGGTTCCCATAAACTCCTATTCGATTCCCAGTATTCTATGATCTTTTCAATAATCGGCAGAGGAATGCCGTTTCTCAGCAAAACCTCCTTACATTGTTTAAGGGGATAAAGGCCCTCTTTTACCTTCTGTTTATCTGCTGAATGAATGATGATTTCCGCAGAAGATAAAGCGGAAATCCTGCTGGCTAATCCAAAATGATCCAGATGTCCATGGGTGAGAATGATACGTTTAATCTCCGTTATGTCATGATCTATTGACCTGAGAAATGTACCCAATTTTTTTAACCCATTTTCTGAATTCACCCCGGTATCCACCAAGGTTAAAGGTTCATCCTCAATGACATAAACGTTTACGGTTTTTAACGGGAAAGGGATAGGAATTTGGACCTGGTATATCCTTTCCCCAGCCCTTCCCAGAACCAAAGGTTTTGTTTTTCGTTTTTTTCTGACAGAGATATTGCCCAAACTTCCTATCATTACTAAAACTCCAACGTGCGGCCTTTTTAAAAGGCCATTGTCACCCAATCATCCTCTTCGCCATTGTGTACCTCCCTGAATGAAACCCCGCTCTGATCATGAATTCTATTTTTCCTGATTGGGCAAATAGAACGATAAACAGGCACAAAAGTAACACAATACTCATATATTCTTTGCTCGTAGACTTGCTGAACAGAATACATTCCAAGGCTGCGATTGTTACATAGGTGAAAATTCTTACGGGTTTCTTTAGCATGGGATGCCGTAGGATGTAATGAGACATTTTGGGGCTGAGTCGATAGTAAAGGGATACAAATCTCCTTCCGAGCAGATTTGAAAGCAGATATTTATCCCTAAACCTTCTCAGGATATCCAATCTTTTTCCCAAAGGTGAACCAGCCACTGCCGTTGAAAAAAAGCACTCCGCCTCTCCATCGGACCTAAAATAGTAATAATCATCATCGGGATCCTCATAGTGGATTCGAATCCACCAATAGTCTATATAACCCGAGCAATTTGGGACCGTATCCCAAACCTCTAAAGACCAGGTCCCATTTACCCAAACTCCATCGAAGAAATCCGGGATGGAGCAATTAATTTTCAATCCACCCCCATCCTCGTTAGATGCCCCGTTAAACAACTCATAACTATCACCTTCTCCATTCGTCAACTGAACTGTAAGGTCTCCCCAGCACTCATGGATAATGAGAAATTCAATTTCGACGGACCTCACAACAGGGTCAAAAAAGGTGTCAATATCTATGGTACTCACAGCATAGCCTGGATCAGGTATTCCAACGTACTCATCATTAATCCCAAAGATTTCACCTGCAAATACAACATTGCTGAAGGATACAATGAGAGTCAGCATCGCCAACATCAGAAAGGATTTGAGAAAGTAATTTTTTGTGCCCACGATTTATTTATTTAGTATTTTCAGGGAAAGTGAGTTTTAGTGGGGGTTTGCAAGGGAAAAGGACGATGGGAGAATTTTCTAGATTCCATATCTTTCTCCTCTGGGACAATGGGGATGGGCCTATCTTACTCCCCTTTTATCGACATCCCCTTGACCACCTTTCTCGGTGCAACACGGGCCTAGGGAGAGCGAGATCAAGACCATAACCTTAGGGATTGTCAGCTTATCATAGAGCATACACATCCCCTTCTAGTATCTAACGATTCCCATGGCCCGGTCCAACCTGGCCCAGGCGATATTGTAATCGCTCAGGGCATTAAAGTGATTGCTCCTGGCCTGGGTGAGCAGTGTTTGGGCATCCAAGACTTCGGTGGTAGTGGCCACCTGTTCTTTAAACCTCTCCGCGTTTATCCTGAAGTTCTCCTCGGCTTGCTCGACGGCCATCTCCGCCACACCGATCTTATCCCGGGCCTCCCCCAACCTCAGGTAAGCGTCCTTCACCTCCAGGGAAATAGCATCCTCAACTTGGACCCTCGCGTCCTCTGCCTGAACCAGCCTCGTCTCTTTCTCCCGCACCAACTGTCTCTTCTTCCCCCACTGCCAAAAGGTCCACCGGGCATAGGCATTAACGTTCCAGCTATCCTTTTCCTCAAATTTGCTTCCCGAAACCCCCGGGTCATCCCCCACCCTTTCGTAGTTGGCCGATAGCCCCAGGGTAGGGAAATACTCACTTCTGGCAAGCTGAACATCCTTCTCCGCCCTCTTCACGTTGAGTTCTACCTCCCTCAGCTCGGGACGATTCTCGCGGGCCCTCTCCAGGCATTCCTCAAAGGGGACCTCCCTGGGACGATACTCCAAGATGTCCTCTACCTCCACCTCCATCCGCACATCCCTTCTCAGGAGGGTGTTGAAGGCCGCCTTTGCCACGGCCAGCTCCACCTCCGCACTGGTGAGATCTTGCTTCGCCTGCGCCAGTTCCACCTGGGTCTGCAGCAGGTCGTTCTTGGGGATGATACCCACGTCATAAAAGGCCCTTGAAAACTTCACTCCGGCCTCAAGTTGTTCAACCGATCGCAGGGCGACCTGCCGAATCTTCTCGTCCTTGAGGATCGTGAAGTAACCCTCCTTTACCTGAAGGACCAAATCCTGCTTCACGAGGTCAAAAAAGACTCTGGATAGGTCGACCCCGAGTTTGGCCAATCGGTAGGACCAGTAGAGAGCCCCCCCCCTAAAAAGGGGTTGATCCAGGCCGGTCGTCCAACCGTAGTTGGACCGTGTGCCAACCGTCACCCTTATCCCTGACGCGGTAATGAAAAAAGGCTGCTTGTTCAGGTAGGTGAAATCGTATTCGGTACGAAAGGTGGGGAGAAAATCGGCCATGGCCGCCTTTCTCAAGTAGTCGGCTCCCCTCAGGCCCTCGCGGGCAGCGTGCAGAGAGGCGCTTCTCTCAAGGGCCATCTCCACCGCCTCCTTTAAGCTCAACACCTCCGCCTCTTCACCCCCCAGCGCTTGTCCACCCATCAACGCAAGGAACAGACAAATGACCATGATCTTCCTCAGCATAGAGCTACCTCCTCTCCTTCAGACTTCGAACACCCTCGAAGAAAATGTTCATGATAGTCGGTGCCTTTGAAACCAAGGAATACGCCCCCGGGCTCATGATCCACTCGAAGACGAAGGAATTTACGATTCCCACAAAACCATGGGCCATGTCCCGCGGATCCATCTCCTTGAATTGCCCCCTTTCAATGCCGTCGCGCATAACCTCCTCTAAGGCACTGAGATAGGCTATAAATTTTTTATGAACTCTCTTTCCCAGCTCATCCTTTATGGTCCATTCGAAACGGGTCCGGTCGGAAACGTAGATCTTAAAGAAATCCCTGTCCCTCTGGATGAAGGAAAGCTGGAGATACAGCATTGACTCGATCTTTCCAATGGGGGAAAGATCCTTGTCCAGCTCGGCCCTCAACAAACGGGTTACCTCTCCAACCTTCTCATCGATGAGCGAAAAATAGAGGTCTTTTTTCCCCCTGAAGTACTTATAGAGGCTTCCGGTTCCGAACTCGGCCCTCTTGGCAATTTCATCCATGGTGGAGCCGAAGAACCCCTTGGCCGCGAATACCTTTTCCGCAGCCGAGAGGATATCGGCCCTCCGAGTCAAATACTCCCTTCTCTTCCGATTGAGTCCTCGCTCCATTTTTGAATTTTTATTCAATTTTTGAATTATTATTCATTTATACTAAAAAATTGACAATGTCAAGACTTTTTTT
>DAOVGJ010000269.1 GCA_030672465.1 Pseudomonadota bacterium
GCCGGGAGGGCGGGCCGGGGTATGAATCCGGGCAAGGTGATCATTCAGACCTTCAACCCGGACCATTACAGCGTTCAGATGGCAAGGGATCAGGATTTCGCGAAATTCTATTACGAGGAGTCCCGGTTCAGGGAGGAACTCGGCTATCCTCCCTTCTCCCGGTTGATCAATTTCAGGATTGAGGGAACCAGTCAGAAAAGATCGATAACTGCCGCAGAAGAGATGGGGGAGTGGGGAAGAAGGCTGCTGAGGGAGAGGCCTTATAGGACAGGAATCGAAATACTGGGACCTTCTCCAGCACCTCTGGTGAAGCTCAAGGGGAAGTATCGATACCAGATGCTCATAAAGGGGAAGCGGGCGAATTCCCTCCATCGATTCGCACAGGAATTGGCGGAGAAGACGAAGAAGCGATGGGTTGGAAGGGGGATCAACCTGAGCATCGATGTCGACCCCATCAGCGTGATGTAGACCGTATCGACCAGTTTCCCCCTTTACGGCATAGATGGAGGGATCTAGTCGGGAAAGCACCCAAAAAGAATTCCTATATTAGGTATCCACTCAATGGGGATAAATGGAGGGTTATATGGTTACGGGGGATAGGAGCTCAGGGTATTTCAATGAGAAACGGGAGACCATGCCGCAGGAGGAGAGGCGAAATTACCTCAATGGGAAATTGAGAGAAATTGTTCAGTACGCCTATAACCATTCCAGAGCGGTGAGGGAGAAACTTGAGGGTGCCAAGATCAAACCCCAGGAAATCAAAACCATCGATGACCTGCAACGACTCCCCATCATCACAAAATTCGACCTGGTGGAGATGCAAAAGGCTGACCTTCCCTTCGGAGGTTTCGAGGGGGTTCCCCTCAACAAGATGCGACGGATATATATCCTCCCAGGCCTCATTTATGAACCCGGAGAATGGGAGTATGGGGATACGCGATGGGCGGAGGCCCTGTACGCCTGTGGTTTCAGGCCCGGGGATATCGCCCAGAATACCTTCAACTACCAGATGTGGCCCTTCGCCTTCATGCTGGACGATTCGTTGAAGATGCTCGGCTGTACCACGGTACCCACTGGAGTGGGAAATGCCCAGATGCAGGTAAAAATCATGCACCAACTGAAGGTAACGGGCTATGTGGGAACCCCTAGCTTCTTGATGAACATTGCCGAGAGGGCAGGGACAATGGGATTTGACCTGAGGAAGGACTTCTCCCTACGGGTTGGCTTTGTCGGGGCCGAAATGCTTCCGGAATCGCTCAGGGAGAGATTGGAAGGGGACTTCGAAATGACCATCAGGCAGTGTTACGGTACGGTAGACGTGGGTTGTCTCGGCTACGAATGTATCGAAAAGCAAGGCATGCACGTCCCCGATAATGTCATCGTTGAACTCGTGGATCCGGATACGAGTAAACGGGTCCCTAACGGGTCCCCGGGGGAGATTGTGGCCACCAACTTCAACCGCACTTTTCCCATGATTCGTTACGGCACGGGGGATTTATCTCTCATTTCCGAGGAACCGTGTCCATGCGGTAGGACCTCCATCAGGTTGATGAAGATCCTGGGGAGAACAGACCAGGTGACCAAGGTGCGGGGGACCTTCATCCATCCCTGGCAAACGGATGAGCTGATGGCCAAGTACCCCGAAGTGGATAAATATCAGGTGGTGGTAACCCGCCGCGGTTACGTGGACGAGATGACCTTCCTCGTCGAGCTCGCCGATGAGTCGGTGGATAGGGCCCCGCTCAAGAGAAGGCTGGAAAAGGATATCCAAGAGGCCCTCAATGTTAAGGGGGAAGTTGAATTCGTACGAAGGGGAGTTATTTTCGATAAACATAAGAAGATAGAAGATAAGAGGAGATGGGAGTAGAAAAAGGGGCTGTCTAAGGTGGAAAGGATAAAGGTCGGCGGGATCATGCAGAGCGATGGGCGAGCCGTGGTTAAGGTGATGTCCTGCCCCGATCGTGCGGATATCGCAGGACTAGTTCTTGGTGCCTTGGGAGATAGGAATGTCAATATCGAGTTCCTGGTCCAGAGTTTCGATCTCGATGGTTTTTCCAACTACACCCTATGTATCGATCGGAAGGACTTGGAGTCCACGATTGAGGTCCTGGAGGCGCTCAAACCATCCATAGAGGCCAAGGTGATCTCTTATAACCCAAATGTGGCGGTGGTCAGCGTCTTTGGTCCCCATTTCCGCGAAAAGCCCAAAATCTCCGGCGTCATGTTTTCGGCCTTGGCCACGGTGGGAATAAACTCCATCGCCATCAGCACCTCCATCTCCAGCGTCTCCTGTGTCGTGGATGCAGGAGATGTTGAGGCCGCTGTGGATGCCTTAAATGAAGCCTTTGAAGCCCCCCATCAGGTCAAAAAGAGGGCCGAGTCATATTGAGTTTTCGTCCGCTGTTTATCTCTTGCGGACCGTATGTGCTCGGTCTTTCAGCCTATCCTTGACTAAATTTACAAAGCCACCCTTCCGGATAATGGCTTGAATAGTTTTCGGGAAGGGGTTTGCCCTCCACATTGATCCCACCTCTGGAAAAAAAGATGACGACTGGACACCGAAGGGTGGACCGGTAAGCCGATCTCTGATAGGGCCTCAGGGATTTCCTCACTCCTCGTTATAACCCGGCCCTCGGGGATATCGATTCCCGCCTCAGCCAGAAGGCGCTTCCCCTGATGTTCATATAATCTAGGCATGACCTTTGCCCTGATTCTTCTTAACCCCTTGGGGCAAATCCCTTTCCTCCGGCCCTTGATAAATCAATTCCGTCTCCCAGTGTCGAGGGGGAATGGGACCCTTTAACCTTGACCCTGATAGAAACTCTTCCAAGGCTTCTGCGGCAAGGCCCGCAGCCCGCGAGAGGGAAAAAATCCCTTTGGCGCATTCCCAGGGGAGTTTCATCTCGCATTGCACTGCCGCACAGGCCCCATCAACATTGATGGGAATGGACTTGGAGTAAAGCTCCCTGAGGGTCTCAGCCATCATTTTGGTCATCTCCACATAGATACCGGTCACCCTCCCCTTTCCCTTTGCCCATTCGACCAAGCTAAAAAGGCGCCGGACCCTGGGGTCATCATCATGAACCGGGTGCCCAAACCCGGGGATGAACCGTTTTTCTCGCTTGAATTCTTGGCAGGCTTCCTCAATAACCCGGACAGGGGGAATGTTGTGGACCCTGCTCTTCTCCTCCAATTCATAAAGGAGTTTCATGAGCTGTTCCGAAGCCCCACCGTGGATATCCCCGAGTAGGTTCACCCCTGTTGCGATGCAGCAGTTCAGGGGAATTCCACAAGTTGCCGCCATACGAGATGCCGCCACCGAAGGGGCCAGAACGCCATGGTCAGCGCCTGCCACGAGGATAGCCCCCATCAACCTGGCAATTTCGGGGTAGGGGAGATCACCCGTAATTAAAAGGTAGACCAGCTCCCCATAACCGATGTTGCCCATGAGCTCTTCAATACGGTAACCTCGCATGAGGAGCTTATTCTTTGACCATTTGATGATCTTCGTCTTCCACCAGGCTTCTTCAACTTTAGCCATAACCTTAAGCCCTCCGCAAAGCAAAAGAGTTTCCCAGAAAATGGGGAAATTTAAGAAGCTGCGTCATCCCTCGATAACGGACTCGGAGTGCGAGAGGCATCCCGCTTTCGGCCACCTGCCTGCTATATAAGCTACAAGGGGTTTTTTAAAGGGTCATTTCCCATCATCTCAGCAACCCTCTCCTCCTTGCACAGGATTTCTTTGCCTTGATATTCGAACAGTTTGGCCAAATCAATCCCCTTCAAGGTTCAATTTAAGGATGATGATTTCCTTATTTTCCGAGATATGTCAAGGGGTTTAATCGCGTGGATGTTGCATCACGTTAAAGGGTGTGATATCCAGCCGATATGGGGCCTTATCATAAACTCTTTATCTACGAGCTATCGGCTGAGATCTCGGTAAAAAGAGATGTTTTCGGGGCGTGCTACATCGGGTGCTGGAACGAGCCGGGAAGCTCATTCCTCTTCTTTTCCCGGCAACACGATGAAGAGGTAAGGAGATGGCTCGTCCATCAGGGTAGGGGAAAGCTCATATCTCGGCACGTCATGGATTATCGGGATTGGCAGGCAGGGGAGGACCTAAAACCTTTTCACATCGAAAAGCTCGTTATCTGCCCCTCATGGGAGGAGGCGAATATAGCGGAGGACGAAATCCTCATCCGCTTTGATCCGAGTGTCGTCTTCGGAACAGGGCTTCACCCCACGACTCAGGGATGTCTTAAAGCCCTCTGGCGTATCTACCAGGTGGACTGTCCCCGGAAGGTCCTGGATATTGGAACGGGAACAGGAATCTTGGCCATAGCCGCCGCCAAGCTGGGGGCCCGAGAGGTCCTGGCCATCGACCATAATGGACTGGCCGTTGAAACGGCCCGGAGAAATGTCTTTCTCAACAAAGTTGAAGGTCGGGTGCAGGTCAAACGGGGAGAGGCGGAGGTCTCTACTGATAAGAAAGCCGATATGATTCTTGCCAACCTTCACTACCAGGCGATCGATGCCCTTCTCAAGCGGGAAAAGTTCTTTTCCAAACCTTGGATTGTTTTATCGGGGCTCTTTCATGGGCAAGTCAATGGGGTTTTAGCATCCTTGGAGAAATGGCAGCTCAAGGTGAATGATAAAATGGAGGAAAACCGCTGGGTCACGCTTGTTTTGAGGAAGACTCCTTGATAGAGTGGATTGGCTGTCTTCCACCGTCCAGGGGTGGATTATCTGGAAAAATTGAAACAGGTACCAATGTAAAGTCAAGACTAGAAGGAGAAATGACCATGATCTTAGACCATTTGGACAATTGGAATCATTATGCAGCCCTGCACCCAGGGTTTGAGGGGGCATTTGCTTTCTTAGAGCGAAAGGATCTGGTTGACATGCCCGCCGGCCGGCACCCGATAGAAGGTGACCGCCTATACGCCCTTGTGATCAAAGAGGATGGACGAGGCCGGGATAGGACTAGGCTCGAGACACACAAGAGATATATCGACATTCAATTTACAATCGCAGGTGCGGACGACATTGGCTGGAAACCCGCCTCGCAATGCACTGGCGAAGACCAGGGGTATGACGCTGAAAAGGACGTTGCGTTCTTCAGGGATAAGCCGGAGGCATGGGTAACCACATTGCCGGGCACTTTTGCAATCTTCTTCCCTGAGGATGCCCACGCACCCCTCGGCGGCACGGGGGCCATTCACAAGGTCGTTGTAAAAGTCGTTCTCACTACGGAATAGAGAGACTGTTTCGCTTAAGTACGTAGTCGGTCCTACGTTGTCTGGCTTCTGTCTATTTGTTATGAATTATGTTCTTTAAAAGGAGTTGATTATGAAAAAAATCGATTACATGGCAGTTACTGAAAAAGCGATGGCCCAGATCAAGGAGGGAGCCTTCTTAACCGTAAAGGCTGGTGAGGCTTTAAACACCATGACGATCGGCTGGGCCACCGTCGGTTTTGTCTGGAATAAACCGATCCTGATGGTGGCGATCCGGAATTCCCGGCACACCTTCGGGATCATCCAGAAAGCGGCCGATTTTACCGTGTCTGTGCCGTTTAGGGACATGCAGGATGCCATCATGTGCTGCGGCACAAAATCCGGACGGGATTACGACAAGTTTAAGAAGTGCAACCTGGAGGTTAAAGACGCTCAGAAGGTG
>DAOVGJ010000036.1 GCA_030672465.1 Pseudomonadota bacterium
TCCGGGACTTCTTTGGTTATGGTAGAACCCGCTCCAATGGTCGAGCCCTTTTTAACGGTGACCGGCGCAACCAGCTCGGTGTTGCTGCCAACGAACGCGTTGTCCTCTATCACGGTGGGATACTTATTCCTCCCGTCATAATTACACGTAATGGTTCCCGCCCCGATATTCACATCTCTTCCCACCGTGGTATCCCCCAGGTAGGTCAGATGGTTGGCCTTCGATCCTTCGCCGATGACCGATTTCTTCACCTCAACGAAATTTCCGATTCGGGCGTTCCTTTTGACCACCGTCCCGGGCCTCAGGCGGGCAAAGGGACCAATGGCGGCGCCTTCATCGATGGTGCTCTCGGTGATGACCGAGCAGGCCTTGATCGCCACGTCACTGCCAATTCTCGAGTCGGTGATCTGCGAATTCGGCTCAAGAATGCACCTCTCCCCGATTGTCGTCTTTCCTTGAAGGTAACAATTCGGATAGATTATCGTGTCCCGCCCTACCCGCACCGGTTTGTCGATGTAAGTTGTTTTGGGATCGACGATGCTCACCCCGTCGAGCATCATCTCGGTCAGCAATTCATCGCGGAGGATTCCATCGGCCTTCGCCAAATCGACCCTCGTGTTAATGCCCATCACCTCCGTGGAATCCTCCACGGGAAAAGGGAATACTTTTTCTTCCTGTTCATTGGCGATGGCCACGATATCCGTTAAATAATACTCCCCCTGCGCGTTGTCGGCGCTCACCTGCCTCAGTGCCTCAAAGAGAAAGGGGGAATCGACGCAGTATATCCCGGTATTGATCTCTTTTATGCTCATTTCGCGAGGGGAGGCATCTTTTTCCTCGACGATTCCCTGGACCAATCCACCATCCATCCTCACAATCCGACCATAACCAGTGGGGTCCTCCAAAACCGCCGTCATGACGGTGATGGGCCCGCCGTTGCCCTTATGGGTATCGATAAATCTCCTGAGGGTACCAGCCTTGAGGAGGGGAACATCTCCGCACAGGATCAGGATTACCCCCTTGAAGCCCTTTAAATGGTCTTCGGTGCAGAGCACGGCATGCCCCGTCCCTATGGGATCCCCCTGGTCCACGAACGTCAGCCGGCCATCCGTAAAGCGTGATCGGATTCTTTCCCCTTGATATCCGACAACCACGATGGTCTTCCCCGAGTTTATGCCGTTGAGGGAGAGGTCGATGGGATAGCTGAGCATGGGTATACCCAGCAAGGGATGGAGCACCTTAACGAGATCCGATTTCATCCGGGTTCCCTTACCGGCGGCCAGGATAATGGTAGATAGGTCATTCCGTTCCACTGAATGAATTCTCCTCCTCAATCATTAATATTCTGTAATTTCAACGTATTATACCCCATTTCCCGCCTCAGTCAAGCCGAACTACCGAATTCTATCGCCTTGAGGAACCTCTCTCCTTTGTCATTTGGCATTTAAAAACGTTAAACTGCATTAGGGAGGGCTCCGTTGTCCCTGAGCGAAATTCCATCCTTCAAACCGCAGCACTGCAGCACCGCATAACGGCAGTACTTAAACTCGGCTGGAAGGGGTAAGTATTCCCCGCCGTTCGGCTGAGCTCACGACGAAGCCTGCGAATCCCGAAAGGGTCACTTCGAAAATTTTGAAGCGAAGGGACAATGAGCCCTCTACTGAAAGATCTCATTTTGAATGAAATCAAACAATTACAAAAATATTCCCTGCAAAAGGCAGAAAACTCCGGTGAGAAAAAAATGTTGACAAAAAATAATACCTGTAGTAATTAAGGTGTCATTCCATTGTTCTTTGAACGATAAATCATTCGCTATTTAGGTGGTCCGCAAAAGCGGAACGAAAAGGGAAGACGGTGAAAGGCCGTCACGGACCCGCCGCTGTAAGTGGGGATTTCCCGATTCTCCCGAGGAATGTACGGGGAGAATTGGGGGACCCTCTGGGAGATCGGGGATTCAAATCCCAGAGTTCTCCGGGGGGCGAAACTTGCAAGAGCCACTGTTCTGAGTTCAAGGATGGGAAGGCGCGAGGAGTAGGATGATCCACGAGTCAGAAAACCTGCCTAAATAGCCTTCACGTGAGTCTTCGAGGGTTGAGATGTGAGGGGTAAAAGCGGGTTAAAGCCCAGTCTCCTTGGGGGACTGGGCTTTTTTTGCTCAATGTACCGGAAGCCAACGAAAGGGAGGTAAGGAAGATGAAAAAAGCCATTAGTTTCATTGCAGTTTTGTTCTTGAGCTCTTTTTCCCTGCTGGTTTTCGCCCAGGAGACAAAGGAGGGGGAAAAGGCGATTCTCCTCGAAGAGGTCGTCGTTACGGCTACCCGGGATAAACGGGAAATCAGAAAGGTTCCCGCCAACGTCACCGTGGTCACTCAGGAAGACATCCAAAACAGCAACGCCCAAACCGTGGCCGATGTGCTGCGCTCGGAGGTGGGATTGGTGGTAAGGGACTTCCTGGGTAACGGAAAGACCGCCTCAGTGGATCTGAGGGGTTTCGGTGAGACCGCCTCCAGCAACACCCTCGTGCTAATCGATGGTCGAAGGGTGAATGAGATTGACCTCAGCGGGGTCGATTGGCTCCAAATCCCCCTCGACCAGGTTGAGCGAATCGAGGTGGTTCGGGGAGCGGCCAGCGCCCTTTACGGGGACAACGCCGTGGGTGGTGTGATCAACATCATCACCAGAAAGGGAGAGGGCAGACCCACGCCCGAGGCTGCCATTGAATACGGCAGCTACGGTTACACGGAGGGGCGGGCAGCCGTGAGCGGATCGGCCGAAAATCTCTCGTATTCCGTGGAGGCGAGCTACATGAGCACAAACGGGTATCGCCACAACAATGACCTTTGGGCCCGGGATGTTGGAGCCCACGTGAGCTATGATTTCACCGATTTTTTAACCGTGGGCTTCCGGGGGGGATACCACCGAGACCGGTATGGGCTCCCGGGCCGTCTGACGGAGTCCGAACTCTTGCTCCTGGATGAGACTGATTCCCTCTTCCCCTTTGATCATGCCCAAAC
>DAOVGJ010000056.1 GCA_030672465.1 Pseudomonadota bacterium
AATTGAAATCCGTGCCCAAGATGTCCTTTCCCAATAGTCCATACTCTTTGCCTTGTTGGAGGGCAATGGTGAGATTATGAACCGCCAGTGGATATTCGTTCCGGACGAAAACGTATCCATGATTGGCCCCGATAGCATAAGCCCCAATGACCATTCCCTCGATGACACTGTGAGGATTTCCCTCCAGGAGAGAACGATCCATGTAGGCGCCCGGATCCCCTTCGTCGGCGTTGCAAATAACGAACTTCTCCTTTCCGGGAGCATTACGGCAGGCATCCCATTTAATCCCCGTGGGGAATCCGCCACCGCCCCTTCCCCTAAGGCCCGATTGCCTGATCATTTCGATGATCTCTTCGGGTTTCATGTCGAAAAGGGCTTTGCACAGGGCCTGATACCCTCCAATAGCAATATAGTCATCAATGCTGGTAGGATCGATCTGCCCGTTACTCCCGAACACGATTCGTTTTTGGAGTTTGTAGAAGGGAATATCCCCTTCGTAGATAGTTTTTTCTTGGTCGGAAGGGTCCTTGGAGTAAAGGAGACTTTCGATGACATTTCCGTTGAGGATCGTTTCGGAAATGATCTCTGGAATATCCTTTTGCCTTACGTTGATATAGCAGATCATCTCCGGCCGGATCACCACGAGAGGGCCCCTCTCGCAAAAGCCATGGCACCCAGTTGCTTTCACCCCCACCTTTTCCCCCAATCCTCTCCTTCTCACCTCCTTCTGGAAGCCCTTGACTATCGCATCCGCTCCCCATGCCAGACAACCCGTGCCCGCACAGATGCTTATAAGGGTCTTTTCCTGACTCCTTGATCTCAGGAGGGATTCCCTAAAGGCCTCCAATTCCGAACGACTACCCATGCGCCGTGCCACGGCCATTTCCAGTTCCCCTACTTATATTTTTTTAAGATGGATTCGATCTTATCTATTTTCACCTTCCCGAGATATTTTTGATCCACCACCATCATGGGACCCATGGCGCAGGCTCCCAAACAGTTGACCCTTTCGAGGGTGAACATGAGATCCCTGGTTGTTTGTCCCGATTTGACCCCCAGTTTCCGCTCCAGGTATTCGAGTACTCTTTGTCCCCCCCTTACATGGCAGGCGGTTCCCAAACAGACATGGATCGAGTGGCGTCCCCTGGGCCTCAAGCTAAAGGCCTTATAGAAGGTGGCGATGGCGTAGATTCGGCTGAGGGGTATATCCATGCTCTTGGAGATTTCCCTCAGGGCCTTTTGAGGTAGATAGTTCACCGTGGATTGAATATCTTGGAGGATAGCGATGATAGAGGATTCCTCATACCCGTGTTTTTCGATGATCCCGTGTATTGCCTCGAGATCTACCGGCATCAATTCCCCTCCATTCTCGATGGGGAAGGTCTTTTCTCGAAGTGCTTCATCGCGCCTCAAGCAATCCGGTTCAGTATCTCTATCCCCTTCATGAGCATCTCATCGGATGCGGCAAAGGATATCCTGAAGTGAGTATTTCGCTTCGAAAAGACACTGCCCGGCACGATGAATAGGTTGTTCTCAATGGCCTCTTCAACGAACTTCCAAGAATCTTCCCCCTTTGCCTCGGGGAAGATGTAAAAGGCACCTTTGGGTTTTTGAACGGTATATTTTCCCCTCAGCCCCTCGTAGACGAGATCCCTTTTCCTTCGGTATCGCTCGATCAGCTCCGAAACATCGTAATCGAGGGCCTTGATGGCTGCCTTTTGGGCAAAGGAGGGGGCGCAGGTAAAGGAATACTGCTGTAATGTAGTCATTTGCTGGATAATTTCTCCAGGCCCTGCGGCGAAGCCCAGCCTCCACCCCGTCATCGCCCAACTCTTCGAAAACCCGCCCAGTGTCAATGTCTTGGGGTAGATTTGGCCCATGCAGTGGTGATGCTCGGTTTCGAAGAGGTACTTGTCATATATGTCATCGGAGACAACGAGGAGGTTATGCTCCTTGGCGATATCGGCCACAATCTTCAATTCCTCGAGGGAATAGACGGCCCCTGTGGGGTTGTTGGGGCTGTTGATTATGATCATCTTCGTCTTTTCGGTAATGGCCTTTCGAAATGAATCCTTCTTTAGGGTAAAATCCGGGTACGTATCGACGAATACCGGAATGCCACCCATCAGCAGAACCACATATTCATACATCACGAAGTAGGGGTCTGGGATGACGATTTCATCACCGGGATCCACCAGGGTTAAACAGGAGAGTAATATCCCACCGGTTACCCCAGTTGTTACCATAACCTCCTCGGCCTTTACCCCCTTACCCTCCAGGTATTCCTTGATCTTTTCCCTCAGCTCCGGGATTCCCTGGGTGGGGGTGTATTTGTTGAACCCCTTTTGGATCCATTCGATCCCCTCCCGTTTGAGGGGTTCCGGGATGTCGAAATCGGGCTCACCGATGCTGAGGTTGATGGGGTTCTCTATCTTGCGAGCCAGGTCGAATATCTTTCTCACCCCAGAGGGTTTGATGTTGGCCAGGCGTTTGGCGATCATTGAGCATTCCCCCTTAAGGCATCAGGATTTCGGGGAGCCGTTCCCTTTGGCCTTTTCGATGAGCTCGATGAGGCTGCCTATTTTGGATTTAGGTTTTGCGAAGACCGAGCGACTGAGTTTTTCAGCGGTGAAGTTTTCCCTCAGGTAGGTTTCGATCTCTATCCTTTCCCACCAGCAGTCCATTATTTACGGCAGGGGAGATCCCGGTTGGAACTCCGGCAGCACTCATCAGCGAGTCGGCCGTAACGTTGAGCCCCACCTGCTTCATGCAACAGGCAGCCCTCTTCCCTGTGATGGAGGCTGCAAAGGCCGTATCTAAGGCTACCTTTTCATTGGTTGACCATTCCACATAGGTATCAA
>DAOVGJ010000126.1 GCA_030672465.1 Pseudomonadota bacterium
TTCGCCCGCCGCAGGCGAAGAACATGCTGCGCTCAGATGCGCCCTCGTTCCTCCCGGCCTGCGGTCGGGAGGAACATTATTTTTTAAGCTTATTCCACCAATGTTTAGGTAAATAGAAATTAGGGATTAGGCACGTCCATAAACAAATAAGTTTTTCGTATAGCGTTACCATTGGGAGTCAGGCCCTAAATTACCGCATTTCCAGATGTGGTTCAACGCCTTCAAAACCTTCTGGCTTTGCGTTTTGGCGACCGAAAATTTGCTCGATCAGACCCCAATTCTTTAACAGGGTTTTAAAAATTAATATCACATGATTCACCAGGTGTCAAATGTGGGCTTGGATTGCCGAAAAGAAGGGGTTAAAATCCTGGCTATGATGCTCTGTTTATTACCGGAAAAACGAAGACGAACTCTTGATTCATTTCAGGACGTCACATCTCAGCACTCTGCAGATCGAAACAACCACAAGATGACGGTTTGGCCGAACCGCAATCAGCGCAAATAATACTATTGATTTATAGGTTCCCAACCGTATTCCTCCCTCCTAGCCCACGGCAGCCCTCAGGCAGCTCACGCCCCTGAAACCGATATCTCTCAGACAGCCTCGGATTCCAGTTGCGGATTGAAGGGTTCGAGAGGCGTATGCCAACGTTCCTGCCCAGAAGCTCAAGCATCTACGTACACGAACATTGACATCCCAGTACAGGCCTACTATTTTGACGGATATGACATTCGCGCAGTTTAAGCCAAGGACGATCAAAACATTTTGCCATGGCCTCTTTTCGATGCTTCTCCTCATAACAATGGGCCTCTGGCCCATGGATTCACTGTGCGGTGAGAAAGATCCCTACATCGTCGAACTTGAGATCGAGGGATTCCCGCCTATCATTCTCTCCGAGTTGCCGCTCATATCCAATGAAACCGAGGTCATTGAGGTCAAGGACGAAAAGGACATGATCATCTCCAAAAAGCCCGGCAAGACGAGATATAGTAATATAGTGTTGGTCATGGATCTTGATTTGTTTACGGAACAACTTCGGAATTGGCGCCAGGAAACCATTGATGGAATTTTCACCAAGCGGTGGGGAATGGTAACCATTAAACAGAGAGAGACGGGCAAAGTGAAAATTCAGCACATCTTTTCCGAAGGATGGCCTTCGAAACTGACCTATGTCTTCACGGGGGGAAAATTCTTCGTCCATTACGAAATCGCGGCGACCAAGATACAATCAAAGAAATTCCCCCTTGTGCAGGAATAATCCCACAAAATCTATCCATCCCGTCTTTCATCCCGCACATGCTGGCTTCTTTTGAACTCCATAAAAGGGGACAACCCCTAGGCTAGTCGAATCGGATAACCGCTAAGGGGCGTCATGTTGATTTTCCGCAATGCGTATGCTATCTTTTGGATATTATTAGATTTTCTAAATTAGGCGAAGATTATGAAACCCGTTGTGGCCATCGTGGGAAGACCCAACGTGGGAAAATCCACCCTCTTCAATCGGATCGCCCGCCGGAAGAGGGCCATCGTGGAAGACCACCCCGGGGTTACCAGGGATAGGAATTACGCCGATATTGAATGGGGGGATACGTCTTTTTCCCTCATCGATACCGGGGGGTTCGAACCCATATCCCGGGAGAGGATCTTCATGCAGATGAAGGAGCAGTGCCAGTTGGCCATCGAGGAGGCGGATTTAATCCTCTTTCTCATGGACGGAAAAGATGGACTGATCCCATCGGATAAGGAAATCACATCCATATTGAGAAGGGAGGCCAAACCGGTCCTCTACGTTGTTAACAAGATAGATGGGCCGAGACATGAGGAAAAGGTGTTTGAATTCTATGGGATAGGGGTGGAAACGATCTTTTCCATCTCCGCCCTGCATAACTACGGCGTGGACGACCTCATTGCGGAGATGCTCAAGGAGCTCCCTCCTACTGATGAAGGGGAGGTTGATGAAGCGGTAACCCGGATCGCGGTAGTGGGAAGGCCCAACGTGGGGAAATCTTCCCTCATCAACCGAATCCTGGGCTACAATCGGGTGATCGTAAACGAAAACCCGGGAACCACCAGAGATGCCATTGACACGTTCATAGAGGTCGGGGGAAGGCGATATCTTCTCATCGACACGGCTGGGATCAGGCGGAAGAGGAAGATTAGTCTGCGTTTGGAGAAATATAGCATCGTGGAAGCCCTAAAAAGCATCGACCGTTGTGATGTGGTACTGCTGCTCATCGATCCCCGGGAGGGGGCGACGGAACAGGATACGAAGATAGCCGGGTTCATCCAGGAAAAAGGCAAGGGCTGCGTCATCGTAGTCAACAAGTGGGATCTCATAGAGAAGGACAGTCATACCGCCAAAGAATATACCCTGCATATCCGGAAGGAACTCAAATTCCTCAATTACGCCCCCATCCTCTTCATCTCCTCCCTCACGGGAAAAAGGGTGATGGACACCATTGGCTTGGTGGATCAGGTATTGGAGGAATACGGAAAGAGGGTCTCAACCTCCCATTTGAATGATCTTATCGAGCAATCCACGACGAAATTCTCCTTACCCCGTTATGGAACAAAGAGGGTGAAGATCTACTATGGAACCCAAGCCTCCATTAAGCCCCCCACCTTCGTGCTCTTTGCCAACTACCCCCGGCGAATACACGTCACCTACCAGAGGTATCTCATCAATCAAATCCGGCAATCCCTGGGCTTCAAGAAAACTCCGGTCCGGCTTCTCCTGCGCAAGAGGGGACCCTCACGGGGAAGATGAGCTGGAGTTTCCTGACTTTTCCCCTTGTAAGGGGCATAAGTTATTAAGACGTAGTACACGGTTCCATTTCAACTTCCATTGAGAATCGAGGAAATCAAAACTTTGGAGCTCCTGAAAAAAATTACTTGAAAATCCATACTGCATTGTAGTATATGTACATTTACTCTCGCATTGAAGGGTGGTGGCAAAATGGAGATGGACATGCAAGACCCAGGTAATATGTGGACTGGCATCCAAACGCTGGTTCCGCTCTTGAGAGAGGGGGGTCGAAGGGGTAAGACGGATTTCGGGTGACGAGGGCGCATTTCGCACTGCCCGCCAATAATTTCCCCAACAGGACTTTCCCACCTCCCGAAACTCCCATGAAGCGTTAGTTGAATTTTTTGGAACAAGCAAGCTATATTAAATTTTTTAGGTTTGTCTAAAAGCTGGTTCATGCCAGGCGAGCAGGAAACACAGAAGGAGAAGCGCATTCTCTCGACTGGTGAACAAAAACTGACTCCATGAAAGGCAGGTGATGGTTATGGTATGGATCATGACAATCCCCCACCGGGGGGCGTTAAGGGATCTATTGGGTATGTATTGGCATGACCAATTTCATAACCGAGGTACCCTGCGGATGTGGGGCCTTGCCTTTCAGGAGGAAATGGATGAAAACCGTCGAAGAAATCAATGAGAAGATAAAAAAGGGGAAAGCTCTGGTGCTTACCGCCGAAGAGATCATCGATTTTGCGCGGCAAAAGGGATCTAAAAGGGCGGCAGAAGAGGTGGATGTTGTCACCACCGGTACCTTTGGGCCGATGTGCTCGTCCGGAGCTTATTTCAACGTGGGTCACTCCAGGCCCAGAATCAAGATCGGCGGCGGGAAGGCTTACCTGAACGGTGTACCTGTTTACACTGGTCTTGCGGCTGTGGATCTCCTTTTAGGGGCCACGGCCATTCCTGACGATGACCCCAGAAATGCGGTTTTCCCCGGACGATTTGCTTACGGAGGTGGTCACGTCATAGAGGAACTGGTGGCTGGCAAAGAGGTGCGCCTGACCGCCACCGCATACGGAACCGACTGCTATCCGAGGAAGAAGATTGAAACCCGTATCAGTCTCGAGGACATGAACGAAGCGGTTCTGTTCAACCCCAGAAATTGTTATCAGAACTATAACGTTGCCGTTAATGTGTCGGATCGGGCTATCTACACATATATGGGGGTTCTCCAGCCCCGGTTGGGGAACGCGAACTATTGCAGCGCAGGCCAACTGAGCCCTCTGTTCTGTGATCCCTTCTACCGCACAATAGGGATTGGAACCAGAATATTTCTGGGCGGAGGTACGGGGTACGTTGCCTGGAACGGAACACAGCACAACCCTTGCGTCCCGAGGACAGATCTCGGAGTTCCCCGGGTCCCTGCAGGAACCATCGCTGTCATAGGGGACCTGAAACAGATGCACCCACGATGGCTTCGGGGAACATCCTTCCGGGGATACGGCGTGAACCTGACTGTCAGTATTGGTATTCCCATTCCCATATTGAATGAGGAGATTCTCGTCCAGGCCGCAGTTAGAGACGAGGATATTGTGACCCCAATCGTGGACTACAGCCAATCCTATCCCCAGCGTGAGTCGGGAAGCCTGGGAGAGGTGAGCTACGCCCAGTTGAAAAGCGGCGAGATCTCGGTCGATGGGAAGGAGGTCCCCACGGCGAGCCTTTCCAGCTATGCCATGGCTAGGGAGATCGCTGGCATTTTGAAAGATTGGATCCAGAAGGGTGAGTTTCTTCTGACCGAATGCGTCCAAGGGCTTCCCTCATCGGATTCCGGGATTGTCTTCAAAGGGCTTCAGGAAAAACCCTTTAGAGCCAAGAAACTCATTTAGAGTTGGCTGATGGGTTCGAGGGATGTGGGGCATCCCATGTGGCAAAAGGGTTGGAATTTTTTACTCCCAAGCCCTCGAACCCCACAGAAAAGGAGGAGACTTCCATGACAACGACGAAAGTGGTACTCAGGTTTCCACCTGAGTTGACTGATCAACCCGTCACCTACAAACTGATCAAAGAATACGATCTCATGGTTAATATCCTTCGAGGTCACATTACACCGAAGGAAGAGGGGATGTTGGTGCTGGAGCTGACGGGCAAGAAAAAACAGCTGGACAGGGGAATGGACTATCTGGCAAAACTTGGGGTGGAGACCCAGCGGCTCTCCAAGGGTGTGAAGTGGTTGAAAGACCGTTGCACCCACTGCACGGCCTGCACGTCTCTCTGCCCCACTCATGCGCTATTGGTAGAGAGGGATACCATGATGGTGAGTTTTGATAGGGATAAGTGCATCGCGTGCGAGATGTGTATAACCGTCTGCCCTTACAGTGCCATGGAGGTTCAGGTCTAGATTTACCCACGAGGAGGAACTGAGCCTTGCCTTTTTACTTGAGGCTCTCTGAAGGGTGAACCTTACCCATGATCACGAATCGAAAGAGAGTTGTCGTCGCCATGAGTGGAGGTGTCGACAGCAGTCTCACGGCCTACCTTTTGAAGGAGACGGGCTACGAAGTGATTGGAGCCACCATGCGTATATGGGGTCCGGAGAAGGATCTTCCGTCCCATACGCCGGCGGATTTTTACGGCTGCTGTGACGTTTCCGGGGTGGAGGATGCCCGGAGAGTTGCCCAACAATTGGGAATCCCCTTCTACGTCCTCAACCTACAAGAGCAATTCGAGGAGGAGGTAATCTCCTACTTCTGTGAGGAATACCTCAGGGCGAGAACCCCTAATCCATGTATCCTGTGTAACGAGAAGGTGAAATTTGGTCCACTCCTTGGAAAAGCCCAGGAACTGGATGCCGCCTTCATCTCCACGGGCCACTATGCCAGGGTGGAATATGACCAAGCGAGGAGAAGGTATCTCCTGAAAAAGGGCAAAGATGCGAAAAAGGACCAATCCTACGTCCTGTTTTCCCTCTCCCAAAACCAGTTGTCCCATGCCCTCTTTCCGTTGGGGAACTCCCAAAAGGAGGATGTAAGGAAAAAGGCCATGGATCTGGGTTTAAGGGTTCACGACAGACCAGAAAGTCAGGAGATCTGTTTTATCCCCGGGGTGGACTACCGTCCATTTCTGAGAAGCAGGGTGTCACGCAAAATAGAGGCCGGAGACATCGTTGACACCAAGGGCCGAATTTTGGGGAAGCACAAGGGCCTCCCTTTCTATACCATCGGGCAGCGAAAGGGGCTCGGCCTTTCGGCCGGCAAGCCCCTCTATGTGGTGGGATTCGACAGGGAGAGAAATCTCTTGTTCGTCGGGGAAAAACAAGAGGTTTACGGCAGCGGGTTGATTGCGGATCGAGCTAATTGGATCGCCATAGATGAACTCCGCCGACCCATCAGGGTGAAGGCCAAGATACGGTACGCCCACAGGGAGGCAGACGCGACCGTTGAGCCGTCAACCGATGGCACGGTGAAAGTGGGATTTATTCAACCCCAGGAGGCTATTACCCCCGGCCAAGCGGTGGTCTTTTACGATGGCGACATGGTGATTGGCGGGGGATGGATTGAAAGGGCGATCACGGGTAGGGAGACGGAATGGGACCTCAATCGATAAGCCACAAGATGGAGCGATTACAGGGGATCATCCGGGAGATGGGTTCCCTGCTTGTTGCCTTTTCCGGAGGCGTCGACAGCACGTTTCTCCTCAAGGTGGCCCGGGAGACCCTGGGTCGAGAGAAGGTTGTTGCCGTGACGGCAAGGTCCCCCGTTTATCCGAAGAGGGAATACGCCGCAGCCCGGAAACTCGCCAAGGAAATAGACGTCCAACACCTCTTCATCGACTCCCATGAGCTGGACCTTCCCCAATTTGCCGCCAATCCGGTCAATAGATGCTACCATTGCAAGAAGGAGCTGTTCACCGAGTTAAAGGAGATCGCGCGGAAAATGAACCTCTACTCCGTCGCCGAGGGATCGACCGTGGACGATGAAAAGGATTTTCGTCCCGGGATGACGGCCATACGTGAGATGTCGATTCGAAGTCCCTTGAGGGAAGCTGGTCTAAATAAGGCCGAAATTCGTGCCCAATCACGAAAGCTTGGCCTTCCCACCTGGAATAAGCCCTCTTTGGCCTGTCTGGCCTCAAGGCTTCCCTACGGGGATCGGGTCACCCCCGAAGGTCTCAAGCAAATTGAAAAGGCGGAGCAATTCCTCATTCGACTGGGTTTTAGCCAGGTTCGGGTGAGGCATCACGGGAAGACGGCTCGAATTGAAGTCCCGCCCGAAGAAATCGGATCCCTGCTTGACCCCCGAACCAGAAGCCGAGTTGTAAAAAGGCTGAAGGAAATCGGCTTTACCTATGTCACGCTGGACCTGCAGGGGTATCGGTCGGGAAGCATGAACGAGGTGTTGACGTAATCACATTTCATG
>DAOVGJ010000025.1 GCA_030672465.1 Pseudomonadota bacterium
CTATCAATTCGAGTTGGGTGCCGGGGTGAAGGCCGCGGAAGGGGTGTTGATTTCCCTTTGAGGTAGGCCCAATGGAAGAGGAAGCGGTCTATAGGATATTGGTCGCCGACAGCTTGTCCCCCAAGGGTATAGAAATCCTTAAAGGGGAGAAGGAGATCAAGTGTTATGTGTGGACGAATTTCAGCCCCGGTGAGTTGAGGGCCACTATCGGAGAGTATGACGGTATCATTATTCGCAGCAAAACAACGCTCACCGCTGATATTATCAATGCCTCAGAGAGGCTTAAGGTAATCGGCCGTGCCGGGATCGGGGTAGACAACGTCGACATCCAAGCTGCGACGCGAAGGGGAATCGTGGTGATGAACACTCCCCGTGAGAATGCCGTGGCGGCCGCCGAACATACTATTGCCATGATGCTGGCCATCTCCAGGAATATTCCTCAGGCCGACGCTTCCACCAAATCTGGCCAGTGGGAGAGGGGTAAATTCATGGGGGTCGAGCTCTATGGCAAGACCTTCGGCATCATTGGCATTGGTAATATTGGGAGCCTCGTTGCGGAGAGGGCCCAGGGGTTGAAGATGAATGTGATAGCCTATGACCCTTATATACCCGCGGATGCAGCGGCCCAAAAGGGGATTCCATTGGTCACCCTGGATGATCTTTTGAGTCAATGCGATTTCATCAGCATTCACACGCCTTTGATGGAAGAGACCCGTAATTTAATCGACGTCGAGGCCTTCGAAAAGATGAAGAAAGGCGTAATGATCATCAACTGCGCCCGAGGGGGGATTGTCAACGAAAAGGCCCTTTTCCAAGGGCTCAAGTCCGGAAAAGTGAGTGGGGCAGCGCTGGATGTCTTCGCAAGGGAGCCGGCACGAGAGAACCCCTTGTTTGAGTTGGACAATGTGGTCTGTACTCCCCACATCGGGGCTTCCACAGGTGAAGCCCAGGAGAATGTGGCCGTGGCCATCGCCGATCAGATCGTCGATTTCCTCATCAACAAGAGGATTCGAAATGCGGTAAATATTCCCATCGTCAGCCCTGATGTATTCCCCGTGGTCAAACCCTATCTCGATTTGGGGGAGAAATTGGGAAGTTTCCTCACCCAAATATCGGATTTTGCCGTTGAAGAGCTTTCCATAGAATACATGGGAACCGTGGCGGAGTATAACGTCTCACCCATTACGGTATCTATATTGAGGGGGTTGTTGATCCCTTATATGGGGGAAGTGGTCAATTTCGTAAACGCTTCGATCATAGCCAAGGACCGTGGTATCAGGGTGAATGAATTCAAGTCCACCACGGCTGAGGATTTCGCCAGCATGGTTACTATTACGGCAAAGGGCGGAGGGGAGAAGAATTATATAGCAGGGGCTCTTTTTGGCACTAGGGATTTCAGGATCGTACAAATCAACGATTTCTTCATCGAGGCCGTGCCCGAGGGTAACATGCTCTTGATTCAGAATTACGACAGGTCCGGCGTCATAGGGGATATCGGGACAGCCCTCGGGAATAGAAACATCAACATCGCCGCCATGCAATTTAGCCGCGGTCGTTTGGGAGGCGTTGCCATTTCCCTGCTTCATTTAGATTCGTTCATATCGAAAGAGGTGATGGAGGAGCTCTCGCAGTTGCCCAATGTCATCTCCGTGAAACATATTGAGCTCTAATCTGAAAAGAGGATGAGAGAATGCCCAATGTGGTTATCGTTGGAAGCCAATGGGGTGACGAAGGCAAGGGGAAGATAGTTGACCTATTGACCGAATTCGCCCACGTGATTATCCGTTTTCAGGGAGGAAACAACGCCGGGCATACCCTGGTGGTAGGGGGTGAGAAGTTTGTCTTTCACCTGATTCCCTCTGGCATTCTCCATCCCGGAAAGAAATGCATTATTGGCAGTGGGGTCGTAATCGATCCCGGCGTCCTCTGCGAGGAGATTGATGCCTTAAAGAAGAGGGGGTATTTTCAAGGTGAATCCCAACTCCTCATCAGCGAGGAAGCCCATTACATCATGCCCTACCATAAGACGATCGATGTAGCTCGAGAACGCCTTAAATCGGGGGGCAAGAAAATTGGAACAACGGGAAAGGGTATTGGGCCGGCCTATGAGGATAAGGTTGCCCGGTGTGGGATCAGGATAATCGACCTTTTCGATGAGGAGGCATTTAGGGAAAAACTAGAGGAAAATCTGGTCCAAAAGAATTTCTATTTGACCCAAATGCTGGGGGAATCCCCTTTGGATGGAACCCAAATCCTCAGCGACTATATGGGGTTTCGGGAGAAGCTGGGGAAATATGTGGCCGATACGTCCATTGTCCTCCACGAGGAGATGAAGAAGGGGAAAAATTTGCTCTTCGAGGGGGCACAAGGGTGCCTGCTGGATGTAGACCACGGGACCTATCCCTACGTAACCTCATCCAGCACGGTAGCCGGAAATGCCTGTTCGGGTTCGGGGGTTGGTCCAACCCGTATAAATGCCGTAATTGGGGTTTCAAAGGCCTATACCACGAGGGTAGGGGGAGGCCCTTTTCCAACGGAGATGAAGGATGCCTTGGGAGAAGAGATTCGGCAGAGGGGAGGGGAATACGGAGCTACTACGGGCAGGCCGCGGCGGTGTGGGTGGTTCGACGCCGTTATCGTCAAGCATGCCGTAAGGGTAAATGGTTTGAGCGGTATAGCCCTGACCAAACTGGACATCTTGGACACCCTGGGCAAGATCAAAATGTGTACCGGTTATCGACGGAATGGGAAGACCATTGATCAAGTGCCATCGAGCATCGGCGTATGGGAGGATGTGGAGCCAGTGTATGAGGAGCTGGATGGTTGGCAGGAGGATACCAGAGGAACGAAACGATTTTCGGATCTCCCCATCAATGCCCAGCGCTATATAAGACGGTTCGAGGAGATTGTTGAGACGGAAGTCATCCTCATTTCAGTGGGTTCGGAGAGAGATGAGACCATCGTTCTCAAAAACCCCTTTGACACGGTATAGATTTACCGTGGAAGGAGGCGTATAATAGTTAAGAATTAAGAATTAATAGTTGAGAATTAATAGGTAACAATTTCAATACTATTTCCTGGGCGTCCATTTCCTCAATGGGTGATGAGGGGGCCGTTAACTCAGTTGGTAGAGTATCTGCCTTTTAAGCAGAGAGTCGCTGGTTCGAATCCAGCACGGCCCACCATTTCGAAAAGCCTCTGTTTGTGTTTGCCAAGCTTGCAGTTGATGAAAAAATCGTCGCTGGAGTGAGCTTGTCCTGAGTGAAACGAAGGAAGTTCAGCACGGCCCACCATATATTTTAGAGAACCAAACCTAAAAAATAAGCCGGATAGATTTACTATCCGGCTTATTTACGGTGCTTGCACGCATCAAATAGTTTACCGCTTTTTGGCCAATACCCTTGCTATGACATCAACCAGTATGTCCTTTCCCTCCTCCCACAATGCCTTGAGGGCCTGGATGAGGCTTTCTTTGGATCTGGCGGGATTATCCAACTCGGCCCGCAATCCTTGAAGCAATTTCTTAGTCCTGGGATCTTCCTCCAGGGATATATAGTGATAGAGCAAGGAAGAGACGTATCCAACAACCTCCTCGACGGATTGGTTCCGCAGGGAAGGCTTGCTCTTCTCCTCAGAGCTCTTTACGACCTCCTCAAGGGAAGGCTCGCTCTCCTCACGAGAGCTCTTTATGACCTCCTCAAGGGACGGTTCATTCTCTTCATAGGAGGTCTTCAAGACCTCTTCCGCAGCGGTCAAATCCTCCTTTGGCATCGGTCCGGCCACCGGGTCTTCCGATAACGTTTTCTCCAGTATGCTCCTTTCGAAGAAGACCTCATCCGATACCGGTTCTTCCGGCTGAGGTTTCTGAGGTTTGTCCGGGGGGGCTTCTTTGGGGGTAGTTTTCGCTTTCGGTTTGGGAGGTCTTAGGCGCCTCAGTGCCTCAATCCCGTCTTCCAAGATCGCTTCTGCCCTGTCCAAATCGTGCCCGAAAGAACCCATATCCCCATATGAGTGCCTGGAACCCCCTGTTGCCCCAAATCGGGGATCGTGAAATTTCAACGTTTCGAATCTCCGGACGTAATCAGAGCCCTCGCTGAAGATATTTTCCAGGTGAGATAATGTCGTTTTCTTCCAGGTAGTAAATCGAGAGTCCCGATGATTGAGGTTTCTGAGGCCTCTGATTACCCCAGCCTGTTCTTCCAGGAGTTTGATTTGCTCATCGATATCCATATGGGATCTCTTCTCCGAAAACTCTCGAACTTACTTTGATTGAAAAAGCGCGATACTGCCTATATTAATAGCGTAAATCCGCGTCCAAGGCAAACATTTTT
>DAOVGJ010000157.1 GCA_030672465.1 Pseudomonadota bacterium
TTTTTTGTTTCTTAGGAGGAATTCGGTGTTGTGTGCAATACCATCTCCAAGCAGGGACACCCGCCAAAAAGCTAACGTATAGGCACTCTCTGGAAACTCTTCTCATAAATTGATCCAAAGGCTCCCTCTATTCTTGGTTAGTATTGAGTGGCTTGTACGGAAGGCAGGATATAGGGGAAGAGCTTCAAATCATGGCAGAAATTGCGTCACCGAAAGGAAGATTCCAAATACCAAGGTGAAATATCTGTTTCAGCATATCAATCGATACGTTACATACCCGCCCCCGTTACGACCCTGATTCTATCTCTTGGGAAAAGGATGTCAACAAGAAATATCCGGCGATGAGACTTCGGGAACGAATACTAACTGAAATGTGCAAATCCACCGAGTCTCGATCCACACCAGATTTCAAACGCAAATAATTAGTAAAGTCCTAGAACTCTTCTAGGAAAGCGCTTAATGTTTCGTTGGCGCTTTAATGCGGCTCAACATGAGAGGGAAAAAGGGCGCTTGCTTAGTTCTCTTGCGTTCTGCAGAAACCGCGGAAGGTCTGAAACTTTTTTCCTTTCTTTTTCGAGGAAATTGCCCTATGATAACCAAGCTATTAGATGTTACAAACAATTTGAGCCGTGAATACTAACGAGATACTGAAGAAGTGTCCGCTGTTTTCGGGCCTGGGCGAAAGAGAAATTGCTGAAGTCACCGCTATCTCAACATCAAAGAGATATCCCAAGGGGGCCCTCATCTTCTCCGAGGATGAAGAGGCAAAGGGGTTTTTCGTCGTCATTTCTGGCAAGGTAAAGGTCTATAAGCTTTCGCTCGAGGGAAAGGAGCAGATCCTTCACATTGTTTCACCTGGGGAAACCTTCGCGGAAGCCGCGCTCTTTGCCGGTTCCACTTACCCCGCATTTGCCGAATCCCTTGCTCAAACCCAGGTTCTGTACTTCTCCAAGCAAGGCTTTCTCAACCTCATCCGGGAAAACCCCCAAATCAGCTTGAATATAATTGCCAGCCTTTCCCATTGGTTGAGGAAATTCGTCAGCTTGGTCGAGGAGCTATCCTTAAAGGATATCTCCACCAGGCTTTCCAAATACCTGATGGATCTTTCCGCCAAGTCGGGCCGAAGCTCAGAAAGAGGGATCGAATTTGAACTCGATATCAGCAAAAGCCAATTGGCCTCTCGACTGGGGACCATAAGTGAAACCCTATCCCGGGCATTGAAAAAACTGCGGGATAGGGGGATCATCAAGGTTGAGGGAAAGAAGATCAGCATCCTCCAAAAGGAGGCCCTTGAGGAGATCTCCTCGGGTATCCCCCTGTAGCTTTCCGGCTTCGCGAGTTTTCATCCTTTCCATCATCCCTATTCCCGAATGGTTAATATAATAATTTAAGTCAAGGCCATATCTCGCCGGCGCTCGACAGGCCCGTAAGGAATCCCCTGGGTATCCCGCAGGAGTTTCGCACCTTCATAAATGATACAGAAAAAAACGCCCAAAATTGACCTAAATCAAACCAATTGAAGGAGAAAGAAGTTAGCTTCAACTGAAAAATATGGAACGGGATTCTCCATAATTCTCGGGAATCCGTTTTGCTCTTTTTAAAACATGTGGAAAAGCCTCATTCCCCTACCACAAGGAGAATGAGCTCATTTCAAGGAGGAGATTATCTGAAATGGCTGAGATAAAAAAATATACCAGGGATACCATCATAGGTGACGTTATCAAGGATAACCCCAAGGCCACAAAGGTCATCGAAAAATACTTTGGCCAGGGATGTTTCTCCTGTCCTGGGATGAAAGTGGAGTCCATTTCCTTCGGCGCCATGATGCATAATATCGACCCGGATACCATTGTCAAAGAGCTCAATGAACTGGAATGATTTCAGGCCATGTCAAAGAGGGAAATCCTCAAGGAAACCATCAAACTGATCCAGAAGCGGGTGGGAGGACACTTGTCCTCCCTCGCCATAGAGGAGTTCCGGGTAGGAATATTTTTCACCGGCGTAAAATTGGAAGGCGGCCTGTGCCCAAAGGCTGGTCTTTGTCAAAAATGATGGAGGAAAACGATGGAAATAAAGAATATCCCTGAATTGATGGAGTTCTCTAAGGAAAATTTTATACCAAAACGGGTTCATGTGGGGGAAAAATCGGTGGTGATGCTCCTCTGCTTCGATGCCAAGCAGGAGATGCCCGTTCACCAACATCCGGGGGCAGTGGAAATGGTTATTTATGGCCTCAAGGGGCAGGGGAAACTCCTCATGGGGGACGAGGAAAGGGAATTCAATGAAGGGTCCATCGCCTTCTGTAAAGGGGATGTTCCTATGAGCCCTCGGAACCCGGGTGACGGTCAATTTGCGGTGTTGGTAACGATGGTTTTAAAGAGGGAAAACCCTGATTGAGAGATCATTTTGAAAGGAAGGGCGAAAAACACCCAACGCCTGCCTTCACTGTGGGGCTACAAGCGATCGAGTCGTCCTTCTCCAATGCGAGTATAAAGGTAAACTTCAACGGGCCTGTGGCAGATGCTCCCCTATCCTCTTGGGTGCTCGCTCTCACTCCGATGGGGCGGGAAGATTGGCAGGAGGATTATGATACATAAGATACTTCGATGTTTCATATATGGCCTGGTGGAGCCGTGCCATCTCCGTAGCCCGTTCGCGGTACTGATCTCTGACATTCTCCAGTGGCGAATCGGATCGATACCGATAGAGCCTTTGCACCCCCCTGGGATCGACGTGCAGAAAGAACTCATCGTCCAATAGGCCCCTATAAAGACTATCGATGAATGCTAAATGCTTTTCCTTCGTCCGTTGGACCAAGAGATCCCTTCCCAAGGTTTTGTTCAAGTAGGGCATGCCGATGAGGCCGAGCACTGTGGGCAGTACGTCCACCAGGCTCGCCGTAGTATCGATCGTCCGACCTTCAGAGAAGTACCCCGGCGCATAGATGGCAAGAGGAACATGATGGCTCGTCAAGGTCAACTTATCCCAGGGTATCTCTTGAGTGGCAACCGTCCCATGGTCGGCGTACATGCAAAAGATGGTCCTCTTGAAGTAGTCCTCCTTGCTCGCAATGCGGAAAAAATGGCCCAGGGAATAGTCCAGGAACCGAATCCCATTGTAGGCCTTCAATGAGGGAAAACCATTCTCTTTCAGCTTTACCTCATCCACCTCCACCTCTTCGAAGTTCCTCTTGTCCTCGGGGATTGTGTACGGCCTATGGTTTCCGGCAGTATGGATAAAGGCGAAAAATGGCTTGTCCTGGACCCGAAGAACCTGGTTTGCCTCTTCGAAGAGATGCAGGTCTGATATCCCCCACGCATCATCCGGGAGATACGAAAAATCCCCCTCCTCATAAATCTGCAAACCGACGATGTTATGGGCGAGTAACCCTCGGATGTTGCCCCAGTTCGCACTTCCGCCCAGGAAATACATCTTTTTGTACCCCTCGAGGGCGTTCACGATCGTGTGCTGACGGACAATGAGGGGATTGCGGGAAGCCGAGTGGGGAGAGTGTATGTCCGGGATACCGAACATTGCGGTGAAGATCGCCCGCGCCGTCGGGGGCCGAGCTACAAAGAAATTGGTAAAGAACAACGACCTCCGGGCAATCGCATCAAAATGGGGTGTGGAGTTGAGAGCGTTTCCAAGGGCTCCCACCTTGAACCCGGCAAATGACTCCAATAGTATGAGGACGAAGTTAGGTCTCCCAGGCAGCTTTTCCCTGGGCCTGACGTATCGCGAAAAGTTCAGATTTGCTGGATCGGGATTGTCCACGCCCAGAAGGTCAGCCACCAAGTCGTAGTGCTTTCTCACGGCCTCCTCATCAAAAGGGACCGTCTTGTATTCCAACGTATCGAAAAAGAAGAGTACCGGGTTTAACGCCAGGGCCGAAACAAAGGGGTTTGTGGTGAAGTACGCCTCGCTCCACCTGAGAGGATACTGGGACAACTTCCCGTGGACGCCGAATCCATACAGAATCAGTGCCACGCAAACAGCGGCCACTTTCGGCCATCTCCGAAGGGGATTACCGCCTTCTCTCAACTCTCGATACGCAAACCGGTTCACCACCCATCCATAACCAATCGCGAGGAGGAAGAGTACAAGAATTCCCGGGATGACGGAATAGGTCTCCCATATAAACTGGAGGGCGATCACGGGGGAGAGAATATGATCGACGGCACTTGCATTGAGACGGTCGTGAAGATAGTCGTAATGGGCAAGATCAACAAAGTACGTCAGG
>DAOVGJ010000271.1 GCA_030672465.1 Pseudomonadota bacterium
CTCCACCGAGATTCTACCTCCATAACAAACTCCGCAAGTAAAGCATACAGATCTTAAAGGTATCAACCACCGGCCTGAAATGGCTTGTGGTGGTATCATTGATTGCACGGCCGATAATAGGAATGTTTACCACACCGTACCCCTTTTTGCAAGCCTTGATCAGCAGTTCCATCTCCGTTTCGTAGGTTGAGGTGGTCAGCTTCACGTCCCTGATCACCTCGGTACGGATGAGGCGATATCCTGATTGACTGTCGCTTACCACGGTCTTGGTTAGTCGCGAAATGGCTTTCGCTCCCAATCGGTTCCAGAAACGCCTCAGACAGGGCATTTCGTTGAACTGGGCGGCCCTGGATCCGATGATGATATCCGGACTCTCTTTCCGATACAGGTCCACAAACCGTGGGATCTCGGCGGCATCGTGTTGGCCATCGGCATCAAGGGTAATGACGGCCTCATACCCGTGCTCTATTACATAGTTGAAGCCCGTCCGAAGGGCACGGCCCTTTCCCCTGTTCTTGGGGTGTCGTAAGAGGGTGACCCCCATCTGCCTCCCAATTCGTGCGGTGGAATCCGTCGAGCCATCGTCAACGACGATAGTATCGAGATGGCTCCTTTTTACCCCTTCGATTACCCCCTTGAGGGTCCCTTCGGCATTGTAGGCGGGTATAAGCACGCACAATTCGTTCAAGGTGAGCCCCCGTAAATCTCCCTGATGGCACCAAAGGGGAAATCCCCCAGAAGCCTCTCCACCCTCTCCTCGGTGCTCTTGATCTTTCCACGACAGACGAAACGCTTGACCATGGGCAATGGAATTTTCGGGGGATCGGGGTCGAACTCGGAGGGGTGGAGGAAGATCACCGCCGGCATCCCGCGTCCATTCAACTCTCCGATGGATCTCCTGATCATCCTGTAGGGGAAAACCCTCAATCCCCATCCTCCCCCCACGGGTACATTCCCCACCAAGGTATTCTTAACCAGGGGGGGGAATTCCTCAATCTTCCCATGGTCCGTCCGGATGGTATAGGGTTTCCTGGGGGCGTTGGGAATCCCGATAATCCTCAGCGGGGCGATGCTGGAGTCATATCGGAATCCATTTAACGCCAAAATAGGTAAGGCCCAAAGGGAATTCCTCGTCCCCTTTCTAATAGACCATTCCGGGGCACGGTAACCAAAAATCTCGCCGCCGACAACCTCTTGAATGACCCTCTTCGATCGGGTCAAGTCCCCCTCGAACTCATCTGGAGTCATTTTGTAAATTTGTATGTGGCCAAACCCGTGAGAAGCGATCTCATGGCCCTCTTCCGCGATCATCTTGATTACCTCCGGGAGCCGTTCGGCAACGTATCCGAGAACGAAGAAGGTCCCGAAGACCCGGTTCTTGGAGAGGATCTCCAGGATCTTGATTACGTTTTTCTCCACCCTGCTCTCGCAGCGATCCCACTGGGAAGGAGGAAGGATGGTTTCGATATCACAGATATGAAACCAATCCTCCACATCAACCGTTATGGCATTGGTGACTTTCCTCATCGAGGTGCCAAAAATCTCCTCATATCCCTGTCGTAAAGAAGGGTCAACAGTGTCAAGACCCTGCCCAGCACGGGCCAAGGGTCTTCTCTTGAGATTATATCATAGCAGGTATTCTCATTGAAGAAGTCGAAAAAGGGGGGGGAGAGGTGGAATCGATTTGGGTTGCTGAAGAAGTGGAAGAGATCCCCGGGAAGGAGCCAGCGGCAGCGGCGGCCAACCTCATAGGTGAGGACGGGCTCGAAGTGTTCCCCCTTTGCCATGCGATAAATGAGGTAGGGGAAATCGACCCCGGAGAAGACGGCCAACTGCAGAGACCCCCAGAATCGGGGATTCACCTCCATCAGCTTCGGGGTATTATCCCGCGGATCCATTTTGAACTCGACCATGGCCACACCGAACCAATCCAAGGCCTTGAGCAGCGACAGTCCCAGCTCCAAAACCTGGGGGTGGAAAACCGATTCCCTGAGGGTGCTTGGTCCACCACTGATGGGATATTCCCTCAAGCGGCGGTGGACAAAGGCCGCTTTCACCTTTGAGTCTTCATCGAAAAGCGCCGATACCCCGAAGGATTCCCCTTCCCGAGGGATACGTTCCTGAACCAGGGGAAGGGGATACTTCTGGTGAACCCCGAGGTAGGCCGGCAGAAGGTCTTGAGCCTCAGTTACGTAACGGATGCCAAAAGCCCCCGAACTAATCCGGGGTTTAATGACGGCCGGAAGTTCAACCCGGCTTGTCTTCACTTCATCTGGAGTTTTAAAAAAGGAGGTCCGTGGACAGGGAATTCCCTTCCTCATGGCGAACTTCAGCAGCCGTTCCTTATCCCGGACGAACTGGATCTTTTCGTAGGGCGCAATGGGGAGAAAAGCCAGCGGATCGAAGAGGTCCCGATGCCTTGCGAGCAGCAGCAGTGTTTCCTCTTCCATCGGGAAGATTGCCCTGTAACCAATCGCCACCTCCCGCCGCAGGCGTTGGAGAAACCCATCGGGATTTCTGATGGGGGAGGGATATATGATCCGCTGCGAACAGTACTTCGAGAAAAAGGACGTTGCGATGCCGGTGCTCTCGCCAACGGTGACCCGAATTCCCCTCCTCCCCAGGGAGCGGACAACCGCTAACGTCTTTCTCCAATGACCGTCGGTGACGAAAACCGCCATTTTTATCGGTAAGAATGGAATCAACCCTCTGATTGATTCAGAGAAGAGGGAGCCCTGGAAAATAACGGTAAGGTGAAAGGGTCCCAGCCGGGATTTCCTCAGGGAGGTAATGTATCAGAAACTGATGGAGAACTGGTCGAACTCCCCCAAATATTCCTCCCAGTGGGTATCAAGGCTTTGGACGTGAGCACCAGGAGGCCCCTTATGGCACCACTCGATCATCTCCTCAACCCTTTCCCGTTCCCCTTCGAATACCGCCTCCACCTTTCCATCCCACCTGTTTTTCACCCACCCGTAGATGTGGAGGCGACTGGCCACCTCCCGGGTACTATAGCGGAAGAAGACCCCCTGCACCATTCCCGCTACGATAACCCGTGCCCTTACCTTTTGCGTCTCCTGGACCTTGTTCATTCAGCCGAGCCTACCCCTCATTGAAAATAGTTTCAGTCGGGGTATGATAATTCGCAAAATTAGCATAGACCTTAATAAAAATCAATTGTCTGAATAATACTGGAGTTCCTTGTGTTTTATAGGAGGTATTTTTGTAACGTGTTGATTCTTTAGAATGCTACTTTATAAATATCCGGGAAACTCTAAGTTGAACGAAATGGTGAATGTAATACGAAATCATCAACTGAGAAAATATGCTTCTGAAAAAGACATGGGGCCTCCGCAATAATTTTCTTGCAAAGGGAATTTGAAGTCTTATATAATCTTAAATTGTTTCAGCATGGTCAATGAAGAATATCATAAGGGTCATTGCTTGGCGCCACAGAATTGACTTAAGTCAAGGTCGGGTGGAATCAAGTGCGGGAAAGTAAGTAAATCCGTAATGAGATAATGAAGTCAAGAGGTATCGAGATGAACCGGTACTATTTAGGCATTGACGTTGGTTCGGTCAGCGCCAATACGGTGATCTTGGATAGCAACCGAATGATTATAGAGGAGCACTACACGCGAACCAAAGGACAACCATTGAGGACGGTTAAAACGATCTTGGAAGAGATAGTGGAGCGCATTCCGCAGGAGAGGTTTCGGGCGATTTCCCTGACGGGAACGGGCGGAAAGCTTCTGGCTGAGCTCTTGGGCGGGCAATTCGTGAACGAAATCATGGCCCAAGCTAAGGCGATCTCCCTTCTCCACCCGGAGGTGCGAACCATTATCGACATGGGGGGTGAGGATTCCAAGCTCATCCTTGTCGAGTACGATGGGGCGAATGGAAATTTCAAGATCAGCGATTTCTCCATGAACACCCTTTGCGCAGCGGGCACGGGCTCTTTCCTGGACCAACAGGCCAACCGTTTGGGCCTGACCATCGAGGAGTTCGGGGAACTGGCCTTGAGGTCGGAAACCCCCCCTCGGATCGCCGGCAGATGCAGTGTCTTCGCAAAGACGGATATGATCCATTTGCAGCAGATCGCAACGCCCGATTATGATATCGTTGCCGGCCTCTGTTTTGCCCTGGCCAGGAACTTCAAGAGCAATATCGCAAGGGGGAGGACCTTCGTCAAACCCGTCTCTTTTCAAGGGGGTGTAGCCGCCAATCTGGGCATGAGGAGGGCATTTCAGGAGATCTTGGATTTATCTGAGGGTGAACTGATCATACCTAAATACTACGCCTCCATGGGGGCCATCGGGTCTGTCCTGATGACCATTGAAGATGAGGCCCTCGATCGCTCCTTCATCGGCCTGGAGAGGCTCGAGGACTATCTCAATCACCACCGGGAGGAGAGGGCCAGCTTACAAAAACTCGCCCTATCGGAGAATCACCTGAAAGCCAGGGGAAAAGCCCTCGAGATTCCTCTTCAGGGTGAGAAGCTCGACGCCTATCTGGGTTTGGATGTGGGCTCCATCAGTACCAACCTGGTGGTCATCGATGAAGATGGAAACGTGCTGGCCAAGCAATACCTCATGACGGCAGGAAGACCCATCGAAGCTATTAGAACGGGGCTTAAGGAGATCGGCGATGAGGTTGGAGATCGGGTTCGCATAAGGGGCTGCGGGACCACGGGTTCCGGAAGATATCTCACCGCCGATTTCGTGGGGGCCGACATCGTCAGAAAC
>DAOVGJ010000062.1 GCA_030672465.1 Pseudomonadota bacterium
GCCCTTCGGCTTTGCTCAGGGCCGTGAGCATGTCGAACGGCAGTTGGACTTTTTACGAAGCCGCCAAATTTGACAATCCCTCATAGCTTAATGCTTATCTGCCTTGCCCCTCCTTCAGACGGGCGGGCATACTGGGCATCAACCGACTTCGAGGGGTTTATCGAAAAGGGGGCATGCAGTCCCCGCCGAAGCGATTCCTAGGAAGTTACGGGAGGAACGATCCCATCTGAGTATGCGAAGGCTCAACCGAATGAGCGGAATCTACCATCATTTCGGCATTAAGCACGTGGGGAAGGAAAATGAAGGCTCGAAATATGGTAATGGGGGATCCCTTCGGTTATGCTCTTTTTAGGATAATGCTGTCCCTCCTCTTGGATACCCTGAACTTATCCCCCTCTTTAAACCCAAGTTGATCGATCAATATCAGACGGCTGAGAGCAAGCGTTCCCCTCTTTCCTATGATGAGGACTTTCGTCTTCCTCTGCCTTTTCTTTTTCTCCCTCTCCGTTATAATAGCTTTGATCCTTCCGGCCTCAACCAATGCGTCAAAATACATCTTC
Source organism: Pseudomonadota bacterium (assembly GCA_030672465.1). Taxonomy (GTDB): domain Bacteria; phylum Desulfobacterota; class BSN033; order WVXP01. The sequence continues at coordinate 561 of DAOVGJ010000062.1, forward strand.
TTCAGAGAGGCCTTGGTCTGAATACCTAATTCCTTCATGATTTGTTTATCGGTGAACCCTTCCTTAACCAATTCGACAATGTCCTTTGATTTCTGTTTCATCTCTCCCCCCATTTTTGGATTTTTGTTTCACTTACATTTACTATGATTCAGAATAACTAATAACAAAATATAACAAAGAACTTATTTTTTCAAAGAAAAAATTATTGACAAGTGTAAAAAATTTAACACCAGCGTATCAAGTTGAACTCCTTTTCCCAATCATATAAAAAAATTTGTTAACCGCGTACTGGTGAAACCTTCCAACTCTTTGGCCGCCCTTGATGCCCTCCACATCACACAGGATCAGCCGCTTAACCCCATGGATGTGGAAATGAAAAATCCCCTCAATTGCCTCCGGGGTCTCTTCCTTCAAATATATATTGCAACCCCTTTTGGTTTGAATTACTATTTGAAAAGCCATGAGTTACCACGTTCTCTCTATATCCCTTCCAAACTGAGATCATTAAGACAGGAATATTCAACGTGGAAGATGAAATTTTTATGGAGAAGGCCTTAATGCTTGCCCGAAGGGGATTGGGTAAGACCAGCCCAAACCCCATGGTGGGGGCCCTGGTGGCAAAGGAAGGAAAGATCCTGGGCGCGGGCTATCATCGGCGATATGGTGGAGCCCATGCTGAGGTCACTGCCCTGAGGAATGCAAAGGGGGATGTGAAGGGCGCTTCGATGTATGTAACCCTAGAGCCCTGCTGCCACCATGGGTGGACACCACCCTGTGTGGATGCCATCGTAGGGGCGGGAATAAACCGGGTTGTGATCGGGACGCCTGATCCGAACCCCAGAGTTAATGGAAAGGGTATTCAGATCCTCCGGGATAGTGGAATCCACGTCAAGGTTGGCGTTTTGGAGGAACGGTGCCGGGAACTCAACGAAGCCTATTTCAAGTACATTCAAACGGGCATCCCTTTTGTCACCTTGAAATTTGCTCAATCCCTGGACGGAAGGATTGCAACCAAGACGGGGAATTCCCGATGGATAAGCTCCCCGGAGACCTTACGGTTGGCGCATAAATTGCGGTCGGTTCACGATGGGGTGCTCGTCGGCGTTGGCACCGTCCTCGTGGACGATCCCAGTCTCACCGTCCGTCTCGTAAAAGGGAAAAACCCTCAGCGCGTTATCGTAGACGGCAGATTGCGCATTCCCCTAAAAGCCAAGGTCCTCAATGATGAAGTGGTGGATAAAACCACCATCGTGACGACGGAGGGAGTGAATCGGAAAAAAGCCCAAAGCCTGAAACATTTGGGGGCCGAAATCTTATGGGCGGCGAAAAATTACCGGGGAGAGGTGGATATGAATGACCTGCTCGAGAAACTGGGTCGCATGGGAGTAACCTCGGTATTGGTTGAAGGCGGATCCCAGATCATCACCTCCTTCCTCAGGGAGAGGCTGGCGGATAAGATTGTGCTCGTGGTAGCCCCAAAGCTCATCGGCGAAGGGATCGAGGCCGTAGGAAACCTGGAAATCCGCGACTTACGTGAAGCCTTGAGGATTTCTCGGATGAAAACGAGGAAATTGGGTGATGATATCGTCATCGAGGGCTACCTTCAAAAGGGAAGGAGCTGACCACGAACCGGAGCTGATAAAATCAAGGAGGCTCAATGGGATCCTCTCACTATAGATCGATCATGGGCTCCATGGAGAAAAAGGACTTCAAGCGAAGGGGATATTTGATCAACCTCGATCTCATCGAATACCGGAGGGCATGGGATTTCCAGAGGGAAATCGTGGCCGCCAAGCTCAAATCAGACCTCCCGGATATCCTGATTCTCCTGGAGCATAACCCGGTAATCACCCTGGGCCGGAGGGGAAATCGCCAACACATTCGAGCTTCTCCGGAAGCTTTGACTGCCGAGGGGATCAATATCTATCACGTCGAAAGGGGTGGTGAAGTAACCTACCATGGCCCCGGTCAGATTGTCGGCTATCCAATTTTGAACTTGAGGAATTTGCGCCGGGATGTCTCCTGGTACGTCTTCAACCTGGAGGAAATCCTCGTCAGGACGCTCATGGATTTCGGGATCAAAGGGACGAGGAATAGATTAAACCGTGGAGTCTGGGTGAGGAATTCCAAGATCGGCTCCATTGGAGTGGCCATTACGAGGTGGGTAACCTACCATGGCTTCTCCCTTAACGTTTCGCCCAACATGAACCATTATTCCCTCATCACACCCTGTGGGCTTGAGGGAATCGAGGTCACCTCCCTGAAGGAGCTCCTCGGAAGAGAACCTGATCATCATCGGGTGAAAGATAGCATCTCTCGCCATTTTCAACAGGTCTTCGATCTGGAATTGGTGAGGATGGATATGGAAGACCTCAAAATGACCCTGGTGATGCCTCATCCAGCTCATGGGAAAGTCCCTGGGGCATGATCAAAAGGCCTCGCTGCATAGATCCAACGGAACCTTTTCTTACGTAGGCTTGACCCTTGGGGAGAGCATACCACATGGAAAACATGCGCAAACCGCCTTGGCTGAAAAAACGCATAACGCTGGGAACGAATATCCAGAAGGTCTCCGCATTGCTCAGTGAAGCGCGGCTTCATACCGTTTGTCAGGAGGCCCATTGCCCCAATTTACCGGAATGCTATTCGAGGCGAACGGCGACCTTTATGATTTTGGGTAATATATGTACCCGAGATTGCCGTTTCTGTGCCGTAAACCATGGAAGCCCTGTTCCTTTGGATGAGGAAGAGCCGGGAAGGGTGGCCTTTGCCGTTGATCAATTGGGTTTACGTTATGTAGTTATCACCTCGGTCACCCGGGACGACCTCCAGGACGGAGGAGCACAGCAGTTCGTCAGAACTGTAAGGGCAATTAGGGAAAAACTGCCCCAAACTCTGGTGGAGCTGCTGGTTCCCGACTTTCTGGGAAATCCCTCTTCCTTGGACATCATCCTCTCCATCCCTCCCGATGTCCTCAACCATAACGTGGAAACCATTCCCCGTCTTTACCCCCGAGTACGACCGCAAGCCGATTACCGCCGCTCCTTAGCCCTGCTTGAAAGGGTTAGATCACGGAAGGCGCCCATACTCACGAAATCGGGGGTGATGTTGGGTTTGGGCGAAAGGCAATCCGAGGTGATTCGGGTTATGCAGGACCTGCTGGATGTCGGTTGCAAGCTACTAACACTGGGGCAATATCTTCAACCCTCACGGCAACACTACCCTGTGATTCGATACCTCCATCCCGAGGAGTTCGAGGGCTACAAAGCACTGGGGGAAGGGATGGGATTCTTGGAAGTGGCCTCCGGCCCCTTTGTCCGGAGCTCTTTCGGGGCGGCTCAAATGTACCGAGATGCGAGCTTCCGCTAGATTTCCAAAATCAGTTTCACCTTCAAGGGATCCAAGCGATAGGGACTTCCTCTGCCCTGATAGAACCCATGCTCTTCGATGAGATGGATTGCTAAGTCGGACCAGACGAGATTCTCCCCGGTTTCTATCTTTTCCAGCCTGATGTGTGTCTTGGGGTAGAGGCCAGGGTGGCCCCAGGGACAGGGCATTCTCCCCCGTGCTTCGTGCACTTCGACCTCAAATTTGTCCTCCACCACCACCGGGTCCCCCCAACCACCCCTCGCCTTCTCGGTGATGGCCTTTAACTTCTCGGCAATATTGCCGTGGCTGAGCCCCAGGGAATTGACCGTGCCCTGATCCTCGGTCAGAATCTCGATCAATTTCCGGGGATCATTTCCCAGGAACCCCTGCTGGCACAGGCACAGAGGTCTCATGTTCTGCTGGATTCTATCTAACTCGGGGCTCTGTTTAACTGGACTGCCTTCCATCTTTTCCTCCGCCGAAATCGCTCATCCAAACTTATCGAAAAAGATCAACTCCTGGGGAACCCCTTTCCTTGTCGTCAGCAATTCCATGCAAGAATTGACCATGGCGGGGTTACCACAGAGATATGCCTCTTTATTCGTTCCATCTCTTACGATCTCTTCCAGGACATCGGTGACGCGCCCTCGTTCCCCTTCCCAGCGATCCTCTTCTTGCGGCCTGGAAAGCGTGGGGATGAACTCCAGATGGGGAATCTCCTTCTTGAGCGCCTCAATCTCTTCCACGTAGAAAAGGCCCTCTCTATGGCGTGCCCCAAAGATGAGGGTGACCTTCCTGGGGATCTTCTCCTCCGCCACCTGGTAGAGGATCGACAAGATGGGGGCAAGGCCGGAACCCGTGGCGACCAAGAGAATCTCCCTATCGGAATCCCTCAGATAGAATTCGCCGTAGGGACCATTAAAGGAGACCTCATCCCCTTCCCGGAGGACCTCATGGATAAAGGTGGTAGCCAATCCCTCGGGCACTTTCGTAACCACCAGGGTGATGCTGGAGGGCTCATGGGCAGTCGAGGCGATGGAATAGGCCCTGTAGACCGATTCCGGACTTTCCTCATATTCGGGGACCTGAAACTGTATGTATTGGCCCGCCTTGAATGTGATGGTATCGGGTTCGATGAGCCGCAAACGCAACTCCTTGTTTTCACCGGTGAGGTTTCGAATCCTCTCCACCCGGGCCCGGAACTCCTTGATGAGAAAGAGTTCCGGTGGAATTTCAATTTCGATGTCCTCCCGGACCTTAATCTGGCAGGAGAGGCGGACGTTGTCCTTCACCTCCTCGGGCTCCAGATAGGGCGTCTCTGTCGGTAACAGCGGTCCCCCACCCTCCAGAACCTTTACCTTACAGTAACCGCAACTTCCCCTTCCCCCGCAGGCGGAGGGAATGAAAATTTCCTGGTCCATCAACGTGGATAGAAGCGTCCCTCCTCCGAGGACCTGGAACTCCTTCTCCCCCTGGTTGATGCGAATCCCACACTCCCCGTAATAGCCGAGGTAGGAGTCCGCAACCTCCAAGA
>DAOVGJ010000113.1 GCA_030672465.1 Pseudomonadota bacterium
TCCCCCTCAGCTCCACCAATCGCATTGAGGGGTTAGCCAAATAAGGTTAGCCTTTTTTGTTTAAAGTTCAATTTCTGTACCGATGCCTTTCTCCAGCGCCTTTTCATATGCCAATCTTGCTACCGCTGCATCCTCAATGGCAAAGCCTACCGACTTAAAGAGGGTAATCTCGTCCTCCGTCGTTCGGCCGGGCTTTATGCCGGTGACGACCTCCGAGAGTTCACCTCGAATGTCTTCCCGTGAGATTACCCCCTCCCCCATTGCAATGAGAAGGTCCCCCGCTTCACTCAGGGCACCCTCGTAGGAATCGACGAAAAGACAGGCCTTTTTAACGGCCTCCGAATCCACCTCCCGGGTCTCTGGAGTAAATGCCCCAATGACGTTTAGGTGAGTCCCCTCCCTGAGGCTTGAACCGGAAACGACGGGTATCGGGGAAGTCGTCGCCGTTACCACCACATCCGATTTCCCGACAACTTCGTCGGGGGATGAAAGAACCTCCAGTTTCACCCCCAGTTTATCCGAGTAGTCCTCGGCAAATTTTCTGGCCCTATCCTCGATTTTATCGAAGAGATAGCACACCTCAATCTCCCTGACGGTGAGGATCGCCTTGAGCTGGAAACCCGCCTGAACCCCCGTTCCTATGATCCCCAAGGCCTTCGAATCGCTCCGGGAGAGGTATTTCGTTGCCACTGCCGAAGCCGCACCCGTGCGTACCCCGGTCAAGTAGACACCATCTATCAGCGCAAGGGGAGAGCCCGTCGCCGGATCATATAACAGATAAAGCCCGTAAATCAGGGGAAGCCCCTTTTCGGGATTTCCGGGAAATACCGAGACCAGCTTTGCCCCCAATATCCCCCCCGCTCCTTCTCCCGGGCTCAAAAAAGAAGGCATGGAGAGAATAACCCCTTCGGGGAGGTTGAAATGCGTCCGAGATGGAATGACCCATCTTCCCTGGGCATAATCGGCGAAGGCCCCCTCCACGGCCTCAATGACCTCTTCCATTTTAAGAATGCTTTCCAGATCGTTTCTCGAAATGACCCACATCACCCCATCCCTCCGTGGAAAGATCCTGCCGCTATCCCCTATCCTCAGCCCAGATTGAGCGGGGTCTTACCCTCATCCTCCAAAATTTTGGCGGCAGGTATTGATCCATCCTCATCCACGCGCGAGATAACCCCGGCGTTGAATATCGTAGTGATATGCCATGAGACCTTTTCCAGTGGTTTCACCACTTCAGCACATCTTCCCAGAGGCGTTTTGAACGCCATATTGGCCGAGATTACACGCTCATCGAGCAATTGGCTTCTTTTTTTCACAGGGCTCCGATGCTCCTGAGAGACCGCTTGAGTCCCTCTTTCTGCTCCTCATTTAACTCGGGCATCGGCCTCCTGACAGGGCCCGCTGGAAGACCGAGGATTCTCAAGGCTTCTTTAGCAGGAGAGACATAGCCAGGGTCATACTCCAAGAATCGATTCAATTCCTGAAGTTTCAAATGCAGATCCCTCGCCTCTTCAAACTTCCCCTCATGGAAAAGATTGTAAATCGCCTTCATCTGTATGGGAACAACCCCGCCCGCCGTGGAATAAATGCCTTTAGCTCCTACCATGAGGGCAGGGAAGAAATGACTATCAATCCCGGTACAGATGGAAGTATTCTTTTTGGCTAACCTTATAACCTCTACTAGTTGTCCCATATCGGGACTGCTCTGTTTAATCCCAATGATGTTGTTTACGTCCAACAATTTAGCCAGCAACCCAGGGCTCATCGGGTTGCCGGTATACAGGGGATTATTATAAACGACAACGGGAAGAATATTTGCCTCCGCCAGGGTTTTGAAATGAAAGAAGAGAGCTTCATCATCGAGAATGAAGTAATAAGGGGGAACCATGATAGCTGCATCTGCGCCTGCCTCTTTTGCGTCCCTCATGAGCTGGAGGGTCTCCCGTGTGCTACAGGCTGCGGTCCCTGCTATCACCGGAACCATCCCCTTTACCTCTTCTGAAATGGTTTTGGTAACTAATTTCTTCTCCTCACGATCGAGGTGGGGGAACTCCCCCGTCCCTCCTACGGCCATGATGGCATCCACTCCGTTCTCCACCAGATAACGAGTCAGCGTCTTCAGCCCCTCATAATCTATTTCCTCATTTTCCCTAAAAGGCGTGATAATCGCCGCGATAATTCCTCTTACCTCTTCCGATGTGATCATATTTGG
>DAOVGJ010000147.1 GCA_030672465.1 Pseudomonadota bacterium
ACACCTTCAAAATATCCTTCAGCCACGGCAGGTTAACCCACTGTTCAAATTACGGAAGGTGACGCATTAACTCCCTTACCATTAAAGAACCCACTCTCAGTCAGTTTCAGGGCTACGTTACGCATATCCTCCACATCCAACTTAAGTAATGCTCTATTGGATGATAGATGCTTCGTTTCGATGATATGGATTCCTAAGTCCTTCGATTCATAAGTTCGGCGACGAACTTATTTACTCAGGACTTAGTGCTGCCCTCGGCCATGAGCTCGGGCCGAATGGAGTAAGTAATGGTATTCATCATACTTGTAAAAATACGTCAGCGTATTTGCGAATCGAAGCACTAAGTCCTCAATATTTTCTCACTTCTCCAAGGGTCTTTGAAGCAGGGGTAATTTCGATCAGGATTTGAGCATGGTTTTTATCTGCTTTAATCTCGTGATTAAATTCTTCAAATACTTTTTCCATGACCGTTTTTTTTCGGATATCTTTAGGATTTTGAATTATTATGAAGTTCCCTTAGGCTTTCTTCAATAATGGAAAACCCTTTTTCGAGTTGCTCATCGGTGATCACCAGGGGCATCAGGGGTCGGATGATATTAGAGTAAGTACCCGCTGAGATCATGAGCAGTCCCTTCTCTCGACATAATCCTGTCAAACGTTTTGCGAAGGCAGTACCTGGCTCCTTCGTTTTCTTATCTACCACAAATTCCATTCCCACCATGGCCCCTAATCCCCGGACATCGCCGACAATGGGGTAATGTTCTTTGAACTCTCTAAACCTCTCCAAAACCTTTTCTCCGATTTTTTTTGCCCTTGACAGGAGATCCTTCTTTTCAAATAGATCCAGCACCGCCAGGGCAGCCCGACAGGCCACTGGATTGCCGCCAAAGGTCCCTCCCAAACCCCCTACCTGTGGATGATCCATCAATTCTGCCCTTCCTGTGATTCCACTGAGAGGAAGACCTCCGGCCATGGATTTGGCCATAACCAAGATATCCGGTTCCACCTCGTAGTGCTCCATGGCGAACATCTTGGCGGTACGACCGAAACCGGTTTGAATCTCATCGGCGATGAAGACGATACCGTGCTCCTCGCAGATATTCTTGAGGACTTTGAAATACTCCTTGGGTGGAACCACAAACCCTCCTTCTCCCAATACGGGTTCTACGATTATAGCCCCCACTTGTTCGGCGGATATATGGGTGTGGAAAAAATCCCTCAAGAAGTATGCACAACGAAGTTCACAATTCGGATATTCAAGACCAAAAGCACATCGGTAACAGTAAGCATAAGGCATTCGATAAATTTCCGGAGCATAGGGAGCGAAACCAAACTTATATGGTTTCATCTTACTGGTGAGACTCAAAGCTAAGAGGGTTCGGCCGTGGAAGGCATCCTCAAAGGCAATGACGGCCGGCCGGCTTGTAGCATGTCGGGCAATTTTGATAGCGTTCTCCACTGCCTCTGCCCCGCTATTGGCAAACATCGTCTTCTTGGGAAAATCTCCGGGAGTGATTTCATTGAGTCTTTTCGCCAAAGTTACATAGGGCTCATACATCACCACATGAAAGCAGGTATGAATGCATTTTTTAATCTGATCCCCGATGGCCTCCACTACTTTTTCATCACAATGGCCGACATTGACTACCCCGATGCCGCCTGCGAAGTCAATATACTCCCTCCCTTCCACATCAGTAATAATGGCCCCCTTTGCCTTATCGGCGAATATGGGATGAACATTAAAAGGACCCTGTGGTACGTTCTTATTCCTTGCGGTGAGTAATGATTCATTGGTTTTCATTAGCTCATACCTCGCTTTTCTCGTAAAGCTCTGTGAATCAATCGAACCGACAATACTACTTTATGGCTTTAACGTGGAAACCTCACCATTTGGCGGTTTACTTCAGAGTTGCTCATACTATACCCCCTTCTTATACCAAACTTGAGATATTAATCAAGCAAAAAAAAACAAAAAGGAAGGATCCTCTTCTAATACTTTGAATTTATCCCGGGCCCTCGATCTTGAGCCCTTTATGTCTTCCCTCTTTGATCTTGCTTACATTTCCATAGGCCATGAAACAATGGGGGCAGACGCTGGGTTTCGCCTGACAGCGTTCAAGAAGGGATTCCGCACTGCTTCGCTCCCATCCTTCAAAAGTCCCCAAATGCAGGTATTTTGAAGGGAATCCTCCCACGACATTATTCATTGCCACAAACGTCGGGGTACCATGGTTCTATATGCGTGAGCACCAGAAGTGTCCTTACCACGCTTCAGGGTCTCCTTGGAAATCTGTCCCATTCGATCGGGATGGGTTAAGCTCGTTAGATAATTGGCGAGTTCTTATTGTTGCTCACATCATTGTTGAACATCTGGGGTTTGCCCACGAAGCCGCCGCTCCACCAATTCCCTCGGATCTTCCCCTGACCTCTCCACATCCTTCAAGAAGGCTATCATCTTCCCCAGGTCCTCGTCCAGGCAATGGTAAAGCTCCTTGAAGAGATCGAGCCCCCCGATATATTGCCAGTAGGAAAGGAGAACGGCATTGTTGAGCCCTTCATCCTCAAATCCGAGATAGAGCGGGGTTTTCAGCTTCACCTTGAGGTCTCGAAAGCCTTCCTTGGCTTCCCGGAAGATCCTCTCCCTCAATTCAAGCTTTTTTTGCTTCGATAAGTCCCCTGAATATAACCGTCGTAAACCCCCGCAAATACCATCGATGAATTTTCCAAAAACAAAATCATCGTCCAGGATATTGCAGGCGTCCCGATAGTCCGGTGACTCCTTTCCATACCGTTCCGAGAAGAAGTCAATTGCGCCTTGATCGCCCATATAGGTAGCCATCTGCTCGTTGAAATCCAAGTGATCCTCGATGAAGAGGGTAGTATGGGTAAGTTCATGGATGACCGTTTGGGCGGTGATGGCCCTTTTTTGATCCAACATCGATGAGAAGATGGGATCTTTAAACCATCCCAGGGTGCTGTATGCACAGGCCCTTCGCAGGCAGGTGTCAAAGCCCGCCCTTTCCAGTTTCTCCATTTCCTTTTGGGCTTCCTTCAAACTGAAGAATCCCTTATAGGACATCCTCCCAACAATGGGAAAGGTCCATTGGTAAGGGTTGAGGCTATCCTTGGGACATGCTGAAATCACATAGAGCAATGCTTGCCCCTCAACTTCGAAATACCTCGAATAATTTCCCGTTTTTTTCAGCCCTACCCTCTCCTCGGCATATTGCTTAACCTCCAATACGAATTTTATACGATCCTTAGTCTCCTGGCTTATCGAGGGATCCGTAAAGACTGCCTCATTCGATCGGCTGAACAGGAGCACCTTTGCCTGTCCAAATCCCAATCGAGTTACATAAGCCGCAGTAGAACACCCGGAAAGAAGGATCAGGAGAAGGATCCCGATACCGATGGTGCGTTGTTCAACCCTTCTCAATGGACTCATGGTCTTCCAGCAATCCCCTGTTGTCTCAATGGGCCCAAACTCCGAACATAATAGCATAATCCAGAAGGGTCATCAAAAAACGGGATGTTTCCTCAATTCGTTGAGTTCTCCCTTATCCCTTCCCTTCAATGCTTCCGAAGTGACCCTTTCGGGGTTCGCAGGCGGGGAATACTTACCCCTTCCAGCCTCTAAAGGGCTGGCCTTCCCCTTTCCTTCGGCTCCGCCCCTCGGTCTGAGCTCAGGGTCGAAGACTCAGGACAAGCTCTGCTCACCCTCGATGGGGACCCCACTTCTCCAGCAGATTACGCTCAGGGACAAGGGAGAACTCCTGTGAATCCTTCATAGCCGTGTGGACCACAGCGTTTATTTTAGTGCCAATACAATATAGCAAGCTCCATTCAAAAACCTGTTTGCCTTACGGGGACGATAGGGTATACTGATCGTTGGATAAAAAGGGGGGAAAGATGGCCGTTGCCGCCCGATTAAAGAGTTATCTGGACAAAAATAAGGTCGATTACCACGTCCTCTATCACCAAAGGGTTTATACCGCGCAGGAGGTTGCCGCTACTCAGCATATCTCTGGAAAGGAATTGGCAAAGGTGGTCATGATGAAGTTAGATAACGAACTGGTAATGATGGTACTTCCTGCGAGCCTTGTGGTGGATATGGACAAATTGAAAAGGCTCTTCCAACCAAAGGTGGTGAAATTGGCCCGGGAGGAGGAGTTTCAAGGCCTTTTTCCGGATTGCGAAATCGGGGCAATGCCTCCCTTTGGGAATTTATACGATCTCCAGGTCTATGTCGATACCTCCCTCGCCGAGCAACCTCATATCGTCTTTCAAGCCGGAAGCCACGTCGAAACCATCAGGATGGCGTATAGGGACTTCGCCAATTTGGTCCAGCCGAAGGTAGTCGATTTTGCTACCCACCTATGAGATCCTTCCCGCGCGACCAGTAATTCCTTTTGACCGGATTTCCCTCGATGGGGTCAATCGATTATTATGTTCGTTTCCGTCCTGATCACCCCCGGGATACCCTGGATCTTGGAGACGCTGAAATCCCCCAGTGTGCGTACATCGGGGGATTCCACTAAAGCAATGACATCGAATGGTCCGGTGATGGCATGAGAGGATCTCACTCCCTCTAGGTCGGCTATCTTCCCGGCCACATCCCTCGCCATTCCGGCGGCGCATTCGACAAAGACATAGGCTGAAATGGCCATCGAAATACTCCTTTCACCCTTCTTCAAAGGACTCCAGTTCGAATTGAACTGTCCCGATGGGAAGGTCGAGGCCGATTCGAACGGGGACTTTCCTCCGATCACGGGTAAACCAAATCCTTATTATTCCTTCCCTGCCTCCAAGGGATGAGAAGGGAACCTTCGATTCAAGGCAAATCACGTCCACCGGGCCACACCACTGGGTTTCAATTGACTCCCCTTTCGAGTCAAAGAACACCTTCCTCAGCTTGATCCCGTCGTAAATGGTCATCCGAATCTCTTCAGCCGGTTTGATCTCCTCTTGCAAATAGTATTTGACGAAGAAGGAGAGGGGATCCTGAGTGCCAGGGGGAACAGCTACCTCCTTCGTCCCATCCACGACGACCCGGTTATCCTCTCGGTCGAACGTGAGCACGGACCTGTAATGCTTATCCTCCGAAAAGATTCCCGTCTGGTTGATCTCCTTCACGTATCGCAGCGGTCCGAAATGGCGGGCATCGACCCAGGAATAAAACCGGTTGTGCATGCGAAAGAACCAATTGGTCACCCCCGTGGTGTCCACCTGTGCTTGAACCAAATAGACCTTCTCCCCCGCTTTAGATCGAGCCTCCTCCAAGGTAATGGTCGCCTCTAGAATACGAAGGCCATATTTTTTCACGCCGTAACTGAGGCGCCTCTTCCCCAAAAAGGCCCTTTCCCTTTCGGGAAAAGCGGTCGTCCTATTTTGTCCCAATGCCACGGAACATCCAATGAAGATCAAGGCGAATCCGATGGCAATGCAAATGCGGGATTTCGTGATGCGCTCTTCAAGGTATTCCATTCTGCTACCCAACACCTCGTTTCTTGGACCCTCCCTCACGATCCCCCCCTCCTCTTCTATCAGGCCTCCGATGGGAAACGTCAAGCAGAAAGAGCGGCTCCCAATGCTCCCACGATTTGGGGTTCCTCGGGCACATGGATTTCGCTCTTCAGTAATCGCCTCAACGCATCCACAATACCTCTGTTCTTTGCGACACCCCCGGTCATGGTAATTGGCCTCTCCATCCTCAGCTTGCCGGCCATGGTGAAGATCCTCTTGGATATGGCCTCGTGCAACCCCCTGATGATATCGTTTTTGGAGCAACCCCCGGCAATGAGGGAAATCACCTCCGATTCGGCGAAGACAGTACACATGCTGCTGATTACTATACCATTTTTCGCCCGAGCGGATCTTTCCCCCATTTCCACCAAGTCCACTTCCAATGCCCCTGCCATTACCTCGAGAAACCTTCCCGTCCCTGCGGCGCACTTATCGTTCATCACGAAGTCCAATACCCGGCCCTCCGGATCGATGCTGATAACCTTACTATCTTGGCCCCCCATATCGATGACGGTCCGCGTACTGGGTAATAGCCTGTGGGCGCCCCGTGCGTGGCAGGTGATCTCGGTAACCGTCTTGGTGGCAAAGGGGACGCCAATCCTCCCGTAGCCCGTCGCCACCGTGGCCGAAAGGTCTTCGAATTTCAGGCCTGCCCTCTCCAATGCCTCCTGCATACACGCACTGACAGCCCTTTGCGTATCCGCCCCCGTCGGGACGATGGAATAGCTCATGATCTCCCCGTCCTTTAGGATGACGGTCTCCGACGAAAGGGATCCGATATCAATTCCCGAAACGATCACTTCTCACCCCAACATTTCAATAAAGGCTTCCAACCTCGTCCTCGTCTGCCCTTCGGAATAATTTCGAATATCAGCACCATCCCCATCCAGGACGAGGGTAGGAATTCCCCTTTCCCTCATCACATCGCGAATCATATGAGACCCACCGCAACTCTGCCGGCAACCCCAATGGGAGAAGTGGATTGCCCCATTAACACGGTATTTTCCCGCCATTTCTAAAATTGCTTCAATCCGATGCTCTATGGGACCACATCCGAAATTGGAGAGTATCTTGGAGGCCAACCCCTCTAAGGGATGCTTTGGATCCATAGGCTCCCAATAGATGTGGTTGGCCTCCTCAAAGGAGACCACGGCACCTAGCCCTCCGAGGATATCGAATATGGTATTGGGATAGTAGGGCTTGATGTGGTGGAGCCAGAGGAGCCTGTACTTCTCCTCCTCGATGACTCCCTCGACCCGGTTAACCCGTCCCTGAATTACCCCATGAAGGGCCCTAAAGAAGGCAAGGCCGAGCTGGCTTCCCAATGTGGAGAAGTTCATTCCCAGTACATAGCTCATCGCCTCGCTTCCCGAAAAGGGGGAGGGAGCCCTACGGCGGAGTTCATTGATTTCCAGCATAACCTGCCTTGTTCGATTGGATAACTCAAGGACTCCCGCCGCCCGCTCGCCATCGAGATGATGGCCCGTCCTTTTCCCGATAAAATCTCCCAGGTCGTGTAACTCATCGGTCAAATATGTACGGCCCCGACCATCATTTCCATAGGGGACATCTATGAGGTAGTGGTCACAACCGAATAGCTGACTCATGTTATGAAAGAACCGGTGTGCCCCGTCGCAGAGGTGAGAGGTGGAGATGATGAGATCAGGCTTCGGAAGGTATCCTCCCAATGCCAATCCCGCACCACACCGATAAAAGGAGCAGAGATCCGTGGAGTAAAGGCTCTGTTCTGCCGCGGAGATGGCGTGCTCGCTGACGCCCACATGGGCCGCGAGACAGGCGACTACCTCTGGAAGGAATGGATGAAGGTCAAACACGTAAGGGATTTCAGAAGGGGTGAAGGCACTGATCCAGGCCACAGGCCGTTCTTTGCGGAATCCTTTCTTCATATTGTCGAAAAGGAAATGCAACCATAACCCAAAAGCCCTATTCTCCCTCCGGTAGGACCATCTGGCCCCTCCCTTTGCCAACTCCATGGCAAAACCGGACCTGAGAAGGCCCCTTATGAGCTTTGGAACCATCTCTGTTTTTATTCCCTCAAAAGTTCCAAAAAGGCCTCGATGCGGGTCTTGAGCCTTCCCATGGTCCCAGGGGTATAGTCGCTATCGAGGAAAAGGGATGGGATGTTCTGGGCATCTAACCTCTTCTTGAGCAGGGGGATATCATATAAAAAGGTATCACAAAATTTTAGTGTGTAACAGATAACTCCGTGAACTTTAAAATCCACCACCAAATCCATCACGTGATCGAGTCTCCGGTTGGAATCCATCATCCTCGCACAGGGAATCTTTGAAAGATAGTGTCTACTGAGGGCCAGAATTGGATCGTCGTCTTGTTCAATGTAATCCCAGAAGTATCTCGATCCAGTACACAGATCGTCGCAGACAACTTCCCCCCCTGCTTCCTCCACGAGATCGGCGATCCGGGTATCCTCCAAAAGGCTCCCCGTAATCATCACCCTGGGAAGGTTCGTCCTGGGAACGGCTCCGTCCTTCAGCTCGCCAACGAGCTTTTGCAATAGTCCCATGTATTCCTCCTTGGGGAGGACCATGTCGCCCTTTACCAAATCCATCACCTGAGATCCGGAAATGGTTAGTTTATGGGTTTTCCTCAGATCGTAGAGCTCCTTAAACAAACGTCGTCCCCTGTTGGATATGGAGATGGCTTCCCCCATGGATTCCTGGGGAATGGAAACCCCAAACCCTTCCTCCAGTTCACCTTTAAACCGGATAAGGGTCTCCCTGAAATGACCGAGGGCAACTCCCGTCCAAACTCGGGGTAGGTCGATGAGGTAGACATGGGGAGTCTTGGTGTAAAGCTTCCAGGCATCGTATAGCCGACGAAGACCGTCGCAGGAGTTAACCAGCACAAGTCCTTCCATAAAATCCAAATCTCCCCTTATTGCCCTTCCCAGTGAACTCCGTACATAGGGACAGAAATTACTGTGGAGATAGGAATCGGCCATATCCGAGGTGGGGTCTGGGATGATGCGATAGGGGACAATTCCGCCGGCCAGGATGATCTCCAGCGGGGTATAGCAGCAGAGCCAACCCATTATGGGCTTATGCGCATTCTTCAGGATGGCTAT
>DAOVGJ010000051.1 GCA_030672465.1 Pseudomonadota bacterium
TCCAGCTACAATCCATAAATTTTCATCCTTCAAGATGGGTCAAACCCATTTCTAAATTGGCCTCAAACTGCTCAGGATCTCAGTTATCCATCTATGGGAAAGGTTATGAATCCTTCCCGGCTTGGTCTTGAAGCACTTGCAAAATACGGTTAAGGTTAGGGGTACAATGTGCAGAGGGATGCATCCAGACCTATCGAGAAGGCCCCAGGGTCAACAGCATAGCCACTCACGTTGAAAAAGCATTCAGGAAGGGTCTCCATGCTCTATAGCCGGTCATTTATCATTATGGGCTTTGCCAACTTGTTTACCGTATCAAGTTTTGGCACCTTCTTCCTCTTTCCCCTTTTCATTACAGACCATGGAGGCTCCAAGTCAGACATAGGCATTATTATGGGTGTCTTCGCCCTCTCCTCTGTCCTCTGTCGTCCCTGGATCTCTGATATGATCGATCGGATTGGGCGGAAGAGAAGCTACACTTTTGGATGCATGATTATGAGTGTCATTCCACTCATCTACCTCCTCTTTCGAGGGGAACTGTCCAATTTCTATCTTTCCCTCATTCTTGTTCGGATTTTCCATGGTGTAGGATTGGCAATCTGCTTTACGGCTGCATTTACCTACATCGCAGACATTGTCCCGGAGGGGCGCTTAAACGAGGGTATCGGTATGTTCGGAATCACGGGGCTCACGGGACTGGCCATCGGGCCCATCATTGGTGAGACAATAATCCGGGCATTTGGCTTTTCCATCTTCTTTCTTGCCGCCACAGGGATAGCCACCCTTGGCTTGTTGCTCACTCTCCCCCTTCCCGAATCATTTATGCATGTCTCCCATGAGTCGTCCCAGTCCTTTTTCTCGGTTCTCAGAATGAGGAGGCCTTTGACCGTTGCCGTGCTGGCCCTTCTGTTTGGGTTCGGTTTGTCAGCCTCTGGCAGCTTTATCTTCCCCTTTGCCAAGGAACAGGATCTTGCATTCATTTCCCTTTATTACATCTCCTATTCTTCAGCGGCAGTCCTAACAAGGCTTCTCGGAGGGAGACTTGCCGACAGGATTGGGGAAGAACGGATCATCCCCTATGCCCAGATTCTTACCGGGGGAGGCCTTCTGATTTTGATCCTCCTGGGAGGTAATACGATCCTGGCCCTTTCGGGTTTTATGTCGGGTTGTGGACACGGATTCCTCTTCCCATGCCTGAACTCCTTGGCCATACGCGACGAGCCCATCAGTATCCGTGGAAAGATCACCGGTGTCTTCACAGGCGGGATCGACACCGGGGCCTTTGTCGGGTCTATTATTCTGGGCTACATCGGCGAATGGGCGGGCTTTCGGGCTCTCTTCCTTGCAGCAGGCCTTGCCCTCATAGCAGGCCTCGGCGTTAACAAGCCTCAAGTAATGAATAATAAGTGACTGGCCCGTCGTAATTTGCCGGAGAATCATGAGGTTACATAAATAGTCCCTATTAAGGTCAGGAAATTCGGGGCTCAAAGTTAGCCATTGCGCTTCGAAAGGATCGTTCTTGCGGTGAAGGAGCCCGAGGTGGCTGCCCCGACAATCCCGTGGGCAGGGCGGGTGTAATGACCAGCCAGGTAGAGACCCTTGATAGAGGTCCGATTTGGAGGCCTGTGTCGGCCGAACTGCCTCGGTGTGGTCGCCAAGCCGTACATCGCTCCCTGCTCGTTGCCCGTGTACCTCTCCAGGGTGACGGGGGTCGCCGCCCCATGGAAGAGGATTTTCCGTTTCAGCCCGGGGATTAGCCTGGATTCCACGTGGGTGATGAGCCTTTGGGCCACCTCCTCCTTGACGGCCTGATAGGACCGACGGTCGGTCTTATTCCACTCGTTCCGATACCCATAAGGGGCGATGGAGAGCAATTTAACGGCATGGGTTCCTTCCGGGGCCAGGGAGGGATCGATCAGGGAAGGGACGACCATGATCAATGTTGGGTTTTCCGGGATTTCCCCCTTCCTGAGCATCCTATACTCCTCCTCCAGGTCAGAAATGGATCGGAGATACGTGAAGAAGGGGAGGGAATTGAGCTCGGCATCGCCCCTTACCCCTAAGTAGACGATGAAATTGGAAAGGGAGTACTCGAAGCGGTTCAACCTTCTCGCAAGGGAAGATGGTGGTCCTCCGGAGAGGAGCCTTTGGAAGGTCTGGGGGAGGCTGACATTGGAAATGACCGTGGGGGCCTCGATTACCTCGCCTTCGGTGGTGACTACCCCTGTGACCTTATTCCCCCGGGTCAGGATCCTCGCGGCCTCGGTTCGATATCTGATCCCACCTCCTCTTCGCTCAATGGAGCCTGCTAGGGCCTTGGATATGACGCCCATACCCCCCCTGGGATAGTAGGCTCCCTCCGATATGACCTTGTTGAGGAGTGTGGCCACGAAGAGGAAGGAGAGCTGGGAGGGCGGAACTGTCACCGGAAGCGAGGACAGGGCCATCTTTATTTCGTTTCCCTTAAAGAGGCTGTTGAGGATCGCCTCATGGGTGGTCGGGCTGAAACGAACCAAATTCCGAAACAGAAGGGGAAAGAGGGCCTTTTCATACCACGTGATCCCGGAAAGGGCCTTCACCTCGGCTCCAATCCTCGAAATAGTCCTTTCGTACCGCTCTATGCCTCTTTTCTCCTCGGGGAATATTGCCTTGAGCCGTTCGATATAGTGATTGAATCCACCACTCCGGAGGGCGATTTCAAAACCCGGATAGATATTCCGGATGGTGTTGATTTTTTTGAATTCCAGATGAACGTCGACCTCCCTGAGCAGGGCCTCAAATTCCCCACCCGGCTCACATCCTCCAACGAAGACCCCGGTGGCATCGAAGGTAAACCCCTCTTTCCGAAAGGAGACCACATATCCCCCCGGTTGAGAACCCTTCTCCAGGAGCAATACCTTCAGCCCCCTTTTGGCCAGCAAGGCCCCGGCGGTAAGCCCCCCCATTCCCGTCCCAATGATTACGACATCATAGATCATTGTTTCGATCTTTCCTTCGCTCGGGTCCAAGGAAGACTATCAGCAGGGGCGGCAGCAGGAAAAGGGAAGTGAGTAAGCAAGACCCGATTCCCAAAATGATGATCCACCCCATGGAGGAGAGGACCCTGTACTGGGCTATAACCAGGGAACCAAATCCAACCATGGTGGTCAACGAGGTCATGGCCACCGCCCTTCCCGTGTATTGAACTGCCCCATTGATATCGTAACGAGAGTCCTCCAGGTATCGATGGATGATGTGAATACCATCATCGATGCCGATACCAACGATCATGGGAATGACCACTCCGTTGATATAATTGATCTTCCATCCCAAAAGGGACGTCAATCCCAGCATCCAGGTGAGCCCCACGGATAAAGGGATGAGGGCCAAAATGACTACCCTCCACCTCCGGAAATGGAGGTAGAGGAGTGAGATCACCGAAAGGATGGCGAGGGGGGCGATTACGAGCAAATCCCTCCTCACCATCCTGAAGAGGTCGATGTTGATCAGATCGAGGCCCGTGACTCCAGCACGCTGGTCAATTCCCCTCAGGTCCCGCTCCAACTGGACCAGGTCCAACCGATCCCCCTCGTAGAGAATCGTCAAGACGCCCTTATAGATGCCCTGTTTTTGCACAAGGGAACGATTGACCCATTTTCCCAGAGGGGAGGATTGCAGCCTGTGGAGAATGGTTTCGGGCATCATAGGAGTGTAGTCATCACTGGGGCTGGACATGCGGTTCATCCATCGGAGGGTTCGCTCGAAGGGATCCAGCCTGAACCCTTGAGCTATCAGTTCCCGGAGAAGACTTTTTCGGGCCCTGGTGAAATCGATGGATTGTCGAAGCAGCTCCCTCCTTCTTCGTTGCTCCTCGGCCGAGGGGATGAGATGGCTGACGGAGGAAATGGAGAGGATTTGTCCCCTGTTGCGGTAATCCCGTATCCCCTCGACCACCGATTCTTCCCTTCTGAGAAGGCTGTCAAAATCGTTGTCCTCTAAAACCACGAATGCTTCCCGGTTTCCCCTGGGAAACATTCGTTCCAGATGGGCATAGACCTCCGTGGCCTCGATCCTTTTCGGCCCCAGGCTCCGTAAGTCACTCTCGAATTCGATCCCCAGGGCGAGCACGGAAAAGAAGGCGGTGATGAAGGAGAAGGCGATGATGAAGGAATGGGGATGTTTTTGCAGAAGACGGGAGAGGGCCTTCAGCCCGAAATCCCTGAGCGGCCGATATACATAAGGATCCTTTCCCCTCGAGTCCGTCCAGGCGAGAAAGGAAGGGAGGACGAAATAGATGCTGATGAGGCAGAAAAAAAGGCCCGTTGCCACCAACCCTCCGAGTTCCATGATACCGTCAACCCTTGCCAACAGAAGGGTACAAAAGGCCAATATGGTGGTAGCCCCTCCTGTTAAGACACCGGACCCTGTTTCCGTTAGCGTCTTTACCATGGCTTGCGTGACCTTTAGCCCAAGTGCCCGTTCGGAATGGTACCGGTCATAGAGGTGTATGGCGAAATCGATTCCCAGCCCGATCAAGATGGCCG
This sequence comes from Pseudomonadota bacterium, assembly GCA_030672465.1. Classification (GTDB taxonomy): domain Bacteria; phylum Desulfobacterota; class BSN033; order WVXP01. The sequence goes on from DAOVGJ010000051.1 coordinate 4,521, forward strand.
CGAAAGCGCTGGTCAAGATGTTCAATCGCCCAATGAGCAGTGCCGCGATGGCCAGGGTTATTTGCACCCCAACCAATAGGGGAAATCCCACGAAGAGCAATGTAGTGAGCCGACGATAGGCGAAAAAGAATAGGGCCAGGACTAAGGCAAAGGCGGTGATCATGGAGGATTGCATATCCAGGCGGAGGCCCGTGGCCTTCTCCAGGGCGATGGGATAAGCCCCGGTATATTGGATGGATACCTCTGGCCCCAAATCGAGAAGGGGCTCTATGGCCTTGAGGAGCTTTCGGGAGAAGGTAAGGTCAGTGGCCGGTCGGACGGGATTGGCGATGATCAGCAGGGATCGATGATCTCGGGAGAGGAAGTATCCGCTTCGATAATCGACGGCAAACCCCCTCGCCCCATGTTTGAAATGATCCGTGAGGATTTCCCTGAGCCCAAGGGGGTCAAGGGCGATGAATTCCTTCAAGGGGAAGGAGGCTTGGCTGAGCAAGATGGCCCTGTTTTGCTGAACCTGCTTTCCGATGGCCTCGTCGGTCAGCTTTTGGGAAAGGGCCGGGATATCCTCCCGATCCAGAAAGAGCTCGGGATTGGTCAGGAAAAGTCGGAGAATCGGCTTCAAGCCCTCGTAATCGTGGGCCCCGAGGGTTCGGAATTGAACTGACCCCAGGGCCCTTTCCCCATCTACCCGAAGCTCCCTCAATTCCTCCACGAAGGACTCGGCGGCCCGAATGAGGTCTTGGGTTGACGTGCCTTCCCGCCCGGTCACCATGAAAAAGAGGTGATCCAAGGTGCCGAAATCCCTCAAATTGTCCAGGAAGAGCTTGAGGGGTCCCTCCTTTCTCTGGATGAGGCCGAAGATGTCCGTCTTAAACTCCACCCCGCCCGTCATCAAAAAAGAGGCGATGAGGGATATCAGGAATACCGCCAGGACGGCCCGATATTTCGATGAGGCGATGTGTCCGATCTTACTTAGAAAGCTGCGCATAATTTAAAGAAGGATACAATAATTAAATCCGGTTCTTCTCCAAAAAAGTTGCTAAAAAGGGTCCAAGGATTCATTTCACAGGGTTCCAGGGGTCTAGGGACCTAGGATTCTAGTGAAAGAGAAATTCCTTGAATCCTTGAATCCTGATTGAATGTTGACCCCTGGAATCCTTCAATTCCACCAACTAAATGGGAGAAGATCCTTAAATCCTAAATCGACTCGGCCGAGGGGCTCGTCGCGGGCCAAAGCACTAAATCCTAAATAAATCCCAATTTTCAAATTTTAAATTCAAAATCGGGTAACCTATGGTGTGGCATTTACCAATTAGTATTTAGAATTTGCGTGTGTCCTTTCCTAGACGCGAGTGTTTATGTAATCGTATATGTTTAAAGGGGAGGGGGGGTTGCGGATTATTCCTCCTTTTCCAAGCCGAGCGAAAGCCAATGTTCATAGGGCCGAATATTTGTATGGATCTATGAACCTTGAAGATCCTCTTGAGGATAGAAGTCCAGGATAAAAAATTCGCGTTGAGCCATTCATACCCCTCCTTCAGTTCATCCACGCTCATTCCCATGGGCCGAAAGGTCACATGTTCCATATCATACATATCCCAATCGTCGGTCAATATTCGGCCCTCCCTTTCCAGCCTCTTGCGGAGGGGAGTACCTGGGTAGGGAGTCAAAATGGGGAAGATGGCCCCATCGATTCTTGATTCGTTACAGAAATCCAGGATCCGTTTGAAGCTATCCTTGGTGTCGTGGTCATAGCCCAAGATGAAAGAGGCCAATACGCCGATGCCGTGGTCATGAAATTTTTTCACGGCATCCCTTGGAGGGATTTTCATATTTCTGGGTTTGCCCATCAGGGAAAGGTTTTCCCGAGAGAGGGTTTCAAAACCCACAAACAGGGCGAAGCAACCACTCTGAGAAATTAACTTCATTAGTGATTCATCCTCGACGAGATGCAAAGGGGCATGGCTGGCCCACTTGAATTTCAGGGGTTCCATTGCCCCGAATAGTCGTTCCGCATAAACCTTGTTTCCGATGAGGTTGTCATCCACGATAAATAAGAAGATGCTCTCCCTTTTCAGTTCCATAAGCTCATCAACTACGGCCTGGATGGGCCTCGTCCTGTAGCTTCTTCCGAATAGAGAGGTTACCGAGCAAAACTCGCAGCGGAGAGGGCAGCCGCGAGTTACCTGAATAGTATTGGTGAATAAATAGCTTTTTCCCCTTATCAGATCCCTTCGGGGTGGTTTCAATTTTGAAAGGTCCAGCGGAACCCGATCTCTATACACCCGCTTCAGACGAAGATTGCGGGCATCCTCGATAAGCCTTCCCCATAGTCCTTCCCCTTCCCCCACCACGATGGCATCGGCGTGCGATAGGGCCTCCTCCGGCATGGTGGATGGATGGAATCCTCCCAGGATGATTTTCACCTTCCTTCGTCTAAATTCATCGGCTATTTGATAAGCCCGATTGGCCTGAGGGGTCATCGTCGTGATGGCAACGAGATCCGCACCGTCTTCGAAATTGATCTCATCCACATTTTCATCGGTGATCACCACTTCCACATCCTCAGGCGTGAACGTTGCCAAGGTCGTGAGGCTCAGAGGGGGGAACTTGAATTTGATCTGCCCCCATATGTTCTTGGGAGACCAGCCCGGTGCGATTAAATTTACCTTCATTTCCCTCTCATCGATGAATAGGATTTTCCTCCACGATCCTTTTGAGGTTGCCGAGCGCTTCCTTGGTGAGCTCGTTGTGCTTTGCCTTGCCTCCCAGAAAAATCCACCCTATTCTGAAGATGAGCCCATTGATCCGGTAAATCAAGGTATGGCTGAGTTCGGCTCCTTCCTCCACCTCCTTGATTTGCCATATCTCGGCACTCCCCTCAAAGATGCCGTCCACAAATCGATTGATGATTCGACTATCTTCTTCCATATCCACCACAACCGAGTGCCATATGGGATTGATGCGGTAGTTTAACCGATATCGCATTTTGGTTCCCAGGCCCAGTTCCCCCGGGGTTATCTTCTCCACGACGATCTTGTCTTGCGGGCACCACCTGTGCATCTCCTGGAAATCGACGAGGACTTGGTATACCTCATGGGGTCTCGCCTTGATGATAACCGTGTGGCGGTTTACCCTGCCTGCGTAAACCTGGTCCCCGAGAGTATGGGCGTGGAAATTTTCCCCACAACCCATGGGGAATGAAACAGCAGAAAACAATCGACCTATTTTGTCGATGAGATTCATTCCCCTTGATCCCAATAGGGAAAGAAATTGTACCATTGATCCGGATAGCGGCTGATCATCCCTTCGAAGGACTCGACGATTTTTTTTATCCCCTGTCGAAGGCTTTCTCCCTTGCCTTGAATCGGGTTTGCGAAGAGGATCGGTTTCTCAAGTATCCCCCAATACTTCATCCTTTTTTCGAGAACTACGAAGACGGGAATCACCGAAGCACCTGTTTCCATGGCCAACAGCGCGGGTCCCACAGGGAATTTCGTCGGGCGACCGAAGAATTCAACCTCGACCCAGCGGTCCCCCACCATCCTATCGGCGATCAATGCAACAATCTGATTTTCCCGTAATTTCCTTGCTATTTCCACTATGGCCAGTTTAGGTTCTTGCGATGGATCGATGTAAATGGCATTAATGCCGAACTGTCGACGGACTTTTTCCTCGTACTTACGCAGGGAACGGCTCCCCTCTTTGAGGGTAAGAATATTGACGGGGTATCCCTTGGAGGCCAGTACGTATCCTCCCAACTCCCAGTTACCCAGGTGAGGGGTGACGCAGATGACCCCCTTTTCCCTTTTGAGGGCCCTCACGAGGTGTTCCTCCCCCATCTCTCGTTCGACGAGTTTCCACCTGTTGGACACATCCAACCGATGCATGCACATATAATCGAGAAGCTTGTGGGAATAATTTTGAAAGCGCCTCTTCGCCAGCTTGCTGACCTTCTTTTCACTATATCCTCCCTGGCCGATTACCCTCAGGTTTTCCTTTACGACCTCTCGGGTTTTCTTTACTAAGGGGAAAACGAGATGAGTTCCTACCGTGGTGAAAAAGGGATGCAACCGCCTCGGGACCAGGCTCGTAAAGAGCCAAAAGAGGAACAGATAGAAGCTGACTTGCCAATTGGGCATATCCGGTCAACCCCTATTGGGATGAGTGGAGATCGGCGAGGCGAAGGTACTGGAATGTCTTCTCCTCTCCAGAAGGTCGATGAACGCTTCAATCCGGGTATCGATCCCCCCCTGGGCCGTATGTTCGTCGAAGATCAACGTGAGAATAGGGATGTCAAGATCCCTTTGAACCTTGGTCAAAATTGTCTGGGCCACGAGCTCGGGCATACAGGTGAACGGAAAGATATGGATGATCCCGTCGACTCCCCTCTTGGCAAAAAGAACCGTCTTCCCCACTGATTCCATGCTTTCGCCTCCAGAAGGGAATCTCAGGTAAGGACGGGCGTATCTTGCGGAAAGCTTAAGTTGATTCCTCGTGAAGGGCTTAAAGCGGAAGCGGTCGTTCACCCAATCGCTCAGCCATACCGACTTCCATACCTCGATTCCCATACGAGCCAATCGCATATCGATTCCCGTATTGGCCGAAGGCTCTACGGTCATGAACAGTTCCCCGATAATGCCGATCCGGAGAGGGGTAACGCCGGGTCTCAGCGCAATTTTCCGAAACCAGCTGGAGGTCTTGAGCCTCGCGCGAAGAAGGCTGGGTAGGGACAAGCTTGAATCGATAAGCTGGACGGATTCCCTAAAAACCATGTCGGTTTCATTGGGAATGGCCTCCCGTGGTTTGGTATAGAAGTATCTCTTGAGAGCATAATCCAGGATGGAAAGCCTCACAAGTATGAGATAAAATAGCTTCAACAGAGCGCCCTTTGTCCGCAATCCGGCAACCTGCTTCATCAGATCCAGCATATCGGAGAGGCGATCGGGGTCCTCAGCGCTTCCCATGGTGAAATGGTAACCGAGGCCTTTCAGGATTTGGTTTTGAATAGCATCATAGTATCCGAATCGACAGGGCCCTATTCCGCCGGGCATGAAGATGGCATCGGCCCCCGATTCCAATGCCTCGATCATATTTCCCAGGGTGAGTTTAAAGGGAAAACATGCGAATTCAGGCGAATATTTCGTCCCCAAATCCAAGGTTTTCCTCGTGGGCTTGGGGGGGAGGATCACATCAACCCCCCGGTCCCTGAAGAGTCGAGTAACGGCAATATGGAGCATTCCCAAATATGGGAACGATAATTTCACCCTTTCCCCTTACGATTTAGCTTACCTTGCCGGTCGATGACGTCGAGGAAGGCCTCCAATCGTGTAACGAGCCCTCCATCCGACCAGTGTTCATCGAAGATTAAAGAGAGCAGAGGAGTGTTCCCCATCCTTTTAACGTGATAGCTCACGATTTCCGAGTTGAAGGAATCCTGGCCGCACCCGAAGGAGGCCAGGTTGATAATTCCCTTTACCTCGGGATCCCCGGCGAAATGGAGGGCCGATCCCACCATCTCCTTACCAAAGGACCAATAGACCCTCTTTGAGAGTTTTGAGATCTGCCGATTCACCTCCGTTTCGGTCAAGGATTCCGTGGTTATTATCCTATATCCCCTGGCCATCACCTTTTCAGATATGCCCTTATTGAGGAAGGGATCGTTCAAATAGTATGGCCTACCGACCAGGCCTATTGTGGGCTCACCCGCATTTACTTCCCTTTGGGGCCCGGGTCCATCGGAGGAGGATAGGCTCAGGTCCAAGGCCTTCTCGAAGGATACTCCCCTTTGTTGAAGGCATCTGAAATTCCCCTGTCTCTCGAGGCCCACTTGATAAGCTCGCCTTATCTTCTTTAAATCCCTGCTGAACAACTTGCCTACCTTCTCATAAAAGAGGGACTCCGTCGCCTTTTTCCTTCCCTTATAATTGATGGGATAATCGATGAGGGGCGGAAGTGGCTGAATGGTATTGGCTACCATATCGGGAAGCCCGAGGAATTTCGGGCACATGTATGCATCTTCTTCTATGCTGATATATCTGGGAACGAACAAGAGATCGACCCGATCCTTGAGGGACAAAATGTGGCCGAAGTAGGCCTTGACGGGAAAGCACAGGTCGCTGACGGCGACACCGGCCCCCTGGCTTACCATCTGTTTAGTCGTAGGGGTTGAGAGGATGACCTCACAGCCCAGTTCCTGAAGGAAGGTTTGCCAGAGGGGGAAATACCGATAGTAAAGAAGTCCCCTGGAAATCCCGACTTTCACACTCATGATGTCCTGCGCTCATCATCTGAATTGAATTTCCTGCGTCTAGCCGTATCCAAGAAGGCCTCAAGGCGGGTTACGAAACCGCCTATTCCGGTATGTTCATCGATCATCAGTGCCATATATGGGGAAGCCTCCCTTTTGGCCCGAAAGCCAACCAACGGCTCGATCATGGAATCAATACCGCAGGAGAAGCAGGTTACATAAATCAGGCCATCGACTACCCTCGACTCCAGAAGGTGAAAGGCGGCCCCCAGGATTTCCCTTCCAAGGGTCCAGTAAATGTCCTTTTTCAACCTCCGAAGGTGATGGTCGATAGTATGCCCATGGATGCGTTCCGGGGTGTAAATGGATGCATTAGCCTCCTTTAACCTCTTGAAGAGGTCGAAGTTGAATAAGGTGTCATAGAGGTTGTAAGGATGGCCGATCACCCCGATTTTCATGGACCCATCTTCTTCCTTCTCGGTCAAGGGTTCATCGGTGAAACACCCATTGGTTTCGAAGGCGTTGATCAAATCCAGCACCGATACCCCATCTCTCATACGGCGTTGAAACTGATCAAATTGCTCCCGGGCTTTGCTATAGGCCCTTCGAGTCTGAAGGAAATTATACTTTAGCTTTCTTCCCACCTTTGAGAGGGCTCCTGATAATCGAGTCCCTCGATATCTCTCGTCCACGAAGGGGTCCAGTATGGGCGGTAGATGCGGCATGGAGTACTTGATCATCTCGGGGAGGCCAGCCATCATCGGGCAACAGTAGCCCGTTTTATTATCGCTCAAAAGACGGGGGATAAAGAGATAATCGACCTTGTCCTCAATGTTGAGCACGTGGCCGAAGATCATCTTGATGGGTATGCAGACGTCATCGTCGGCAAATTTGAACCCCTCCTCCAGCACTTTTCTCGTGCTGGGGCGGGAGACTACCACCTGCGCCCCTAACTCCCTGAAGAATGTATTCCAGAGGGGGAAGTAGCGATAATACAGTAATGCCCGGGGGATTCCTACTCGCATGGACATCATTTTTCCCTGCCTTTTCTCTTCCGTTGGATAAGATCTACAAAGGCGCTTAGCCTGGTCGTGATAGTGGTTTCGGAAAGGTTCTCCGCGAGGGAGAAGGTGAGAATCGGCATATCATAGTCTTTGCTCACGATCCTCAGGATATTCTTGGCTACGGATTCCAACATGCATCCAAATGGTAAGAGCTGGATGAGTCCATCGTAGGCCTCCCGCGCATAGAGAATGGCATATCCGATGGAGGCGTTGCATTCACCGCCAATGTTGTGTGGGAGGTAACGCTTGGAAGCCCTTATGGCCTTGCTTTTCGACCTTTTTTTGAGGAGGTCAAGGCGCATGGCATGGGCAATTTGAGATGTAAACCACATGGTCCTCGTTACCTCTACCCCCATTTCCCCCAGCCTCCTCTCGATATCTTGATTGGCATGGGGGTTGATCACCATATATCCCTCCCCGGTGATGACCATTTTCAGAGGTTGGCGGGTTCTATCCTGTTCGATGTTGGCCAGCCTTGAAAGTGCATCCTCCCTGGCTATCTTCAGTTCTTTCAAATCCGTAACCCCATCGATCAACCTCAGGCATTCCAACGAAACCCTTGTGGTTTCCCCCCTGTCGACTTCATAGGGCCTCATTTTGTGGGTCCATCTCTCCATCTCCTCGCACACATTCATCTTTTTCCAGCTGAAAAGAAGAGCTCGAATGGCCTCCACCAGGGATACTTTCCTTTTTCGGCGTTCCCTATCGAATTTCAATAAATAGCTCCTCAGAATCCGGGTGTCGTCCATGGTGATCCAGTTAAATTGATAGCCCATTTCCCTCAGGATGTTCTGCATCACGATATCGTACATTCCCACCCGGCAGGGACCGTGGTCGCTTATCATACAGATTGTATCCGCGCCTTTTTCCAGTGCTTCAATGAAATTGCCCAAGATAAATTTAAAGGGTAGGCAGGTAGACTCGGGGGAGTACTTTATTCCAAGGTCCAACGTCCGAGGGCTGGTCTTAGGCGGGATAACGAAATCGGGGCCGATTTTCCTACAGAGGGCATTGATGAAGATATCCATCTGCCCGCAATGTGGAACGGTGATTTTCATAGGGGTTTTCTGCCTTTATAGCTTGTTTTCCCACTTCCCGCATCGATCACCCCAATAGGCGGTAACTTCTTCGCCTATGGAGAACTCCACTATCTCGCATTCATTTTCGCATTCTTTGCATTCCAAACTTCTGGTTTTACAATGAAGGTTAATCACCTCAAAGCCCTTAAAATGGGTTTTCCCGCCCCCATCCATCTGTTCCTGAGCCAAAAAGGCCGCGCCGATGGCTCCCATTACGTTGAAAAATTTGGGGATATAAATTTTCTTGCCCAATTCCCCTTCGAATGCCGATTGGATTCCCTCGTTGGCCGCAACGCCCCCTTGAAAGATGATGGATTCTAAGATTTCCTTTCCCTTGGCCACGTTGTTGAGATAGTTCCGGACCAGGGCTTCGCATAGTCCGGCAATGATATCCTCCAGATTGCATCCTATCTGCTGTTTATGGACCATATCCGATTCCGCAAAAACCGTACATCGTCCTGCGATCCGGGCGGAGGATTTGGATCGGAGGGCATACCGGCCAAATTGATCAATGGGAATACCGAGCCTCAATGCCTGTTGATCCAAAAATGAGCCAGTCCCCGCCGCGCAGACCGTATTCATGGCAAAATCGACGACCAATCCATCCCTGATGATGATAATCTTAGAATCCTGCCCACCTATTTCTAGAATCGTCCTAGCATGGGGGAAGAAATGGGTTGTCCCGATGGCATGAGCAGTGATTTCATTTTTAACCACATCGGCCCCAACCATTACCCCCGCAAGCTGCCGAGCACTGCCCGTCGTACCAACACCTCGGATTTCCATCCCTTTGGGAAGATAGGTCGATATCTCCCTCAGGGCCTCCTGTACGGCCCTGATGGGTTGGCCATGGGTGAGCAGATACCGATGGCAAAGTACAGTGCCCTCTTCATCGATCACTGCCAGGTTCGTGCTCACTGAACCTACATCAATTCCTAGGTAGCCTTTCATCTTATTTTTGTCAGGACCCTCTAACGCTCCTCGCCATAGAGTGCTTTGCAGATAAGTTGAGCTCCTCCCATACCGCATCGGCGATCTCCTCGTATTGCTCGGCATAATGGTAAATCTGACCACTCAATTCGGTAAAGAGGGTTTCAGCACCCGGGTGGGTAAAATAACGGGCATGTTGTAAAGCCATCTCCCGGCCAACCCAGGGTTCATCGATGAGCATGCATGGCCTCAATAGGTTTTTCGAATAGGGCTGTAAAGAGCGAATCTTCTTAAAGAGCGGTGAGTTGAGGGCTTTCAGGAGAGTGGTTTCCCTAATATTATCCGATGCAAAATGACAAAACACGCAAGGCTCGATATCCCCTTTAGCATTGATGTGGAAATACATCCGCCCTCCCGCCATACAGCCATTGGTCAACTGCCCATCATTCCAAAAGTCAACGAACAACATGGGCTTGGTAGCTCGGAAGATCTTCAGCTTTTTCCTCATCAGATTTCTCTGCTCCGGAGTGGGGAGTAACCCGATATCGGGATTTTTACCGACGGGGACACATATGAAGTACCAGGTCAAGATACATCCCTTTGTGGTTAAGAAGTCAATGAACCGTTCGCTGGTCAGGACATCGGTATTCTCCTTGGTTTGGGTAAGGGAGCAGGCAAAGAGGACCTTGGCATCCCTGAGCAAATCCATGCTTTGGACGACTTTTTCGAAGTGCCCCTTCCCCCGCCTATTGTCGGTCTCCTCTTTGAATCCCTCCAGGCTGATGGCCGGCATGACGTTGCCTAAACGAGCGAAGTTTTCCACCGT
>DAOVGJ010000137.1 GCA_030672465.1 Pseudomonadota bacterium
ACCTGGAGGCATTTTATCACCTAATCCCCCCATCGGAAGGGGGAATCGGAGGGGGAGAAATGGATCCCCATGTCCTCAGGGAGGCTAAAGATATATTGATGGACCCAGAGGTGGAGGGGAGAAAGAAGGATAGGGCCAGAACGGTGCTTATGAGAGCGTACCTCACCTACTACAAGGCTTTCGAAGCCCAGACATCACGTGCTTCCCTGGTAGATACCCTTCGGGAGACGATGGAGGGACGAGATGATCCGTTCGAAAGCTTTTATGAGGGACGCCTCATCCCCTGGATCTTGGGGGAAAACCCCGCCTTGGTGGGAATATCCATTGCCTATCCCACGCAAATGAACCACGGGTTCAGGATTGCGTCCCTGATTAAAAAGGCCAATCCCCGCATCCACCTCTGCATGGGAGGCCCAACGATCACCAAACTGATGGATCATTTCACCCGCAGGGAGGAGGTACTGAATACGGTGGATAGCGTTATCCTCCATCATGGGGAGGTTCCCCTGTTACGCTTGGTCGAGGCCGTAAGGGATGGGGATTGCCTTGAAGGCATTCCCAACGTGACCTTCAAAAGAGAGGGTCGATGGTACAGAACCCCAGTTTCCTTCTCACCCATCGACATGAATACGCTGCCTACCCCCGATTTCGAGGGTTTTCCCCTGGGGTTATACCTTTCGAAAGATTTTACCCTTCCCCTCATTACCTCCAGGGGCTGTTACTGGAATCGATGCACCTTTTGCACATACCGGGAACTCTACAAGGGTGCCTTTGAACAGAGGGATGCTGCCCTTGTGGTGGAGGATATGGCAAAGCTGTATCGGGAATATGGGTGTAGGAATTTCAGGTTAATGGATGACGCCTGTCCGCCGTCCTTTCTTCGGGCCCTGGCACGGAGGATAATACGGTCCGGGCTTAAGGTAACATGGAGCTGCTTTGCCCGATTCGAAGGAGCTTTCACCGGGGATTTGTGCGGTCTTCTGGCTGAGGGAGGATGTAAGCGATTGATGTTCGGTTTGGAATCGTATAACCAGAGGATCATTGATTTGATGAACAAAGGGGTGAAGGCCGAGGAGATAGGGAGGATTGTGGAGAGATGCCATGAGGCCGGCATAGAGACCCGACTGATGTGCATGGTTGGCTTTCCCACTGAAACGCGCAGGGAAGCCCTGGAGACGATGCGGTTTTTGATCGAGTATCGGGGCAAATATACCAGTTTTGCCGTTCAGCCCTTTAACCTGGAAGGGGGAACGGAGATCGATTGCCACCCCGAGCGATTCGGGATCACCAAGGTCCATCGAGGCGACCGGGTTCACCACGGCCTCCGGTATGGGTATCGGTACGAGACCCGATCAGGCATGGGGATGAAGGAGGCCGTCCAGATGGGTGAATATATCACCAGGGAGGTGCGGCAGGCCAATCTCGATAGATTGCAGTAAGGGAGCGGAAACAGGGGGGGACTGCGGACATTTCTTTCTCCTTGCCCCCTTTTTCGATGAATGGTAATGTATCTCAACTCGATTTTGGATGGATGATAGGGTTACGCGCTCGGGACGGGATGAGATGAGGGCATAGATGGATATAGGCATCCTGACGACTCGAAATCATCGATATCATCCCAACAGACGGTTCATCGAGGCGGCCCTGCGGATGGGGCATCGCCCGCTGCTCATCGACCCATGGAAGTGTCAATTGGTGGTGGGTCATAATGGTGGGACGATGATGTACCGGGGGAAGGGTTTTCCCCATCTGGATGTGGTTTTGCCGAGGATTGGAGCTACCATCGAGGACTATGAAATGGCCGTGGTAAAACAGCTGGAGTTGATGGCCATTCCCTTGGTTAACGGGTTCGACTCCATAGCCAAATCGCGGGATAAATTCTCGTGCTTGCAGATTCTCGCCTCCTACGGGATTCGTGTCCCCAGGTCCATCGTGGTCACCGACTGCCGAAATTTGGTAAAATTAATGTGGGATCTGAATGGTCCGCCGGTGATCGTGAAACTCCTCAGGGGAAGACAGGGCACTGGAGTTACGCTGGCAGAATCACTTCAGGCAGTTGAATTCGTTCTGAACAACCTCTCCGGGTTCGGCGATGCAGCCCTCCTCCAGGAATTTGTGGAGGAATCGAGGGGAAGGGATGTCAGGGCATTGGTGGTTGGAGGGGAGGTTAAGGCCTCTATGGTGCGGCAATCCCGTGGGGAGGACTTCAGGTCAAACATTCATCTTAAGGGCGTAGGAGCTGGAATCGACCTTTCAGAGGAATATAGGGATGTTGCCGTCAAATCGGCAAAGGCTTTGGGGCTGGATATTGCCGGGGTGGATATGCTGGAATCAAGGGATGGGCCCATGGTTCTCGAGGTCAATTATTCCCCTGGTTTTCGGGAGCTGGAGAAGGTGGCTCGGATGGATATCGCGGAATCTATCCTCAATTATGCCGTAAATATGGTCAAGGGGGAGCAGTCATGAAGATTGCCTTTTTAGTGGACCCTTTGGAGTCCATTGAACCGACGAATGAGACGACCAGCTACCTGATGTACGAATGCAACCAACGGGAGCACGATCTCTATTTTCTGGAGCCTCACGACCTCTATATCAAGAGCAACACGATTAGAGCCAGGATGAAGTATATCACCGTGCCGAGGGATCAACCCTTATCCCGATACTGGGATGCGATCACCCAATGCGTGAAAACGGAGGAGCGGATCTTCGAGGACGTCACCGAATTGGACGTACTATTCTTGAGAAAGGACCCACCGATCAATTTCAAGACCATCGACTTCCTTCAACTCGTCAAGGATGACATGTTTATCATCAACGACGTCCAGGGTCAGGCCAACGCCAACAGCAAGCTCTATACCCTCAATTTCCCGGAGATAATCCCCGAAACCCACATCTCCAGAGATCCCATACGCATCAGGAGGATCATCGACGAATTCGGGGGTGATATGGTTATGAAGCCAACGGCGGGATATAAGGGGGAGGGTGTCATCAAGGTGAGCACGAAGGATCCGGAGAACTTAACCTCCCTTATCAATTATTATGTAAACCTTTCGAAACCCTATGAAGATAGGAATCCCGTGATTCTCCAGGAGTACCTCCATGAAGAGGGAAGGGGGGATGTCAGGATACTTTTACTCAATGGGGACATCCTGGGGGCGATGCGACGGATTCCCTGTGACGGGGAGTTCCGTGCCAATATCCATGCCGGGGGAAGGGCGGAGAAACACGAGGTGACCGAAAATGAACGGAAGGTCTGCGAGAGGATTAAGGACAGCTTGATCGCCGATGGCCTCTTTTTCGTGGGAATCGACCTCATCGCCAATAAA
>DAOVGJ010000227.1 GCA_030672465.1 Pseudomonadota bacterium
GGACCTTTGGGTTGGGCAGATTGAAGATGTTTCGAAAACCCACGGTGAATACGGCGTAAGAGGGTTTGACGGCATCGAGGAATTCCCCCGTACTGGATGATTGGCTCCCATGGTGAGGGACTTTCAATACGTCAGCCCTTAGGTCTTTCCCCGAATGAACCAACTGAGACTCGGTTTCCTCTTCGATATCCCCGGTAAGGAGGAATCGATGATTCTTGTGGGTTATCTTCAGGACGATGGAGCGGTTATTGATTTGGGACCACGGATCTTTTCCATCCATCGTTCCGGGGCGGGAGGGATTGAACACCTCCACCTTTACCCCATTGATCCATCGAGGGGGTGATTCATCATGGACCGTAACCCGGTGTATTCGCCTTCTCCTAACGATCTCCATGAGATTGATGCAAGATGGGGAGGAACACACCCCTCCGTTTTCCCAAAACTCGTCAACCCCGAAGGAATTAGCGATGAATTTCAGGCCGTTGAGATGGTCCGGATGCGGATGGGTGAGGACGAGATAGTGGAGGGTTGCGATCTTTTTTTCCCAGAGCACTGGGGCCACAACATTTCTTCCCACGTCGAAGCTATCGTCATAAAAGCCGCCTCCGTCGACCAACATCCTCTTCCCCCTGGGAAATTCGATCAGGATACTGTCCCCCTGTCCAACATCGATAAAGGTAACCCTCAACCCCTTGATCAGGTGGGTCTGGATATACCAGTAGGATATGTCCCCTGCAATGGCGGCGAACAAGAGGATCGAGATGGGCACAAGTCGTTTCATCCTCCTCATGTTGGTTAGGTAGAGGATGAAAAGGTAGCATAATCCTATTTCAAAAGGGGTGGGCCTGACCACGTAGTGGGAGGCATGGGGTATTAATGCAAAAAGGTGCACCATCCGGATGACAAGCCAAGAAGGGATAGAGGCCAGTGTGGCCAACAATGAACTCAGGGGTGGGCAAATCAAAACAGCCAAGGAGGTAATCAATCCCAAAGGGACGATGAGGCCTACCAGGGGGACGATGATGAGGTTGCTCAGAAAACCGGCGAACGATATTCGGTTGAAATAATACGCCACCAAAGGCCAGGTTCCCACCATGGCGGCCAATGAGATGAAGGCGAGGTCTATTAACTTGCCTGAGAAGGTACGGTAGATGCTCGGTTCTTTCACCAACAGGGGATGGGGCTTGGGAATGATCTCGGAGAACTTGGGGACGAGATAGAGGATAGCCAGCACGGCGACAAAGGAGAGTTGAAAGGAGACGTCGAAGAGAGAGGCCGGAGAGACCAATAGAATGACAAGAGCCGCTATTGCAAGGGTATTGTACAGATTCCGCTGTCTATCCAGGAGGATCGATATCAAGTAGATGATGATCATAATGGCTGCTCGAATGGTTGGGATTCGAGCTCCGGCAATAAAGGCGTATAAGACCAGCGGTGGGATTGTGGCCGCAGCCGAGAGCTTGTGGATGTTCAGGGTAAGGGTGATGGTTTCGGACCACCGGAGGCCCCATTTGGTGAGGGAAAAGATAAACAGGGCGATAATACCCATATGGAGGCCCGAAATCGCGATGATATGGGCCACCCCGGCGACGATGAATTCCTCCTTAACCCCTTCCGGAATCTCCTCCCTCTCCCCCAGGATGAGTGCCTTCATGATACCGCGGGTTTCCGTGGGAACGCTCTGATCGAGGAGAGTTCGGATCCTATTCCTCCATGCCTCGATGAGTTGAAAGAAGGCGTTTCCCTTTCCCCGCGCTATGATGGCAATTACCGTATCTTTTTCCAGATATCCGGTGACCCAGATCCCCTTGCATGCCAGAAATCGCAGGTAATTAAATGCCCCGGGATTATTAAAATTTCTCGGGTGGGAGAGTTTGGCTATGAAACGAATTCGGTCTCCATACTGGAGATCTCCCTGGTATTCCTTAACGGAGATGAGGACATTACCCCGAGCTTTGATGAGGCCATCGGGAAGGTAAATCCTCTCGACCCTCAGGTAGAGCTTTGTCCTCCTGGGAGATGGGATGGGTCTCCGGTAGAGGAGACCTTCCACATTGACCCTCCCTTGCCCGGCGTAATGGAAGATATGCTTCGGGGGGAAGTGGGGGCGAAGGTGAAGTTGGATGAGTAATATCCCCAGGAGCCAGAACAGCATGAGAATGGTGGCGGTTCTCAGCGTTGGCCAGTTTCGGAGGGTCGAGATAACCGAAAGAAAGATGAAGCTAATGATGCCGATATATAAGAAGGTCCGGGAAATGGCCAAATGCTCGCCTATCGTCAAGCCCAAGAGATAGACGATCACGACGGGGATGAGGGGCATATGGAGCGTCTGCCGACTCCGTAACCATTCCATGTGGATTGATCATGGGTTGAGGGATAGACGGGATTGCGTCTGAAAAATAGCAGATTAGACAAGGGGAGTAAAGGGCTATAGGAAATTCTCTTTTTTCATAAGAGAACGCCGTTGTCCATGAGCGTAATTCCAGCCTTCAAACCACAGCAGTGCAGCACCGCATAACGGCAGTACCCAAACTCGGCTGGAAGGGATGAGAAATAACTAGCTCCGAACCCCCAAATTCGTTTCGGAATCGGTCGTTGCCCTGGTTCCCTGGAGCGAACATTAAAGAATTTTGGCTAACCATTCTTAGTGAAGCGAAACGGGGCATTCTGGTGGGAACTGGACTCTCCCTGAACCTCTCACCTCTCAACCTCAACCTGCTGAGGGGTGATGAACCCCGAAGCACTGCGCGAAGGGGCAAGGGTATTCTCTAGAGACTCCGGGAACTCCAGTCCCTAATAGGCGTTCATCAACAGTTCCTGCTTCACTCTGAATAATTTTTCGCTCAGGCTGACATGGTAGAGATGGGGGTTTTGAAATCGCTTGAACTCCGAGCCCAGGCGATCGAGGTTCTTCTTCGTGTTCTCCTGGATCGTCCTGAGGGGAGGGGTATCGTAAACACGCTTACCATTGACGAAGATGGGGACAAACAACTCCTCCCGGTCGAATTGGGGGGGATACGTCTTATAGATATGGGGAAATACCAGGTGGAACGCCCTGGTGGGTTTGCCGGGATCCGGACTCTCGTCCTCGAGGAACAGGACATCACCCCGCATCATGCCCGATTCATCGTAGTATCGAACCAGCTTCTTTACCCCTGGGTTGGTGATCTTTTCCGGGTTGTCGGACCGCTTAATCTTGGGGGCCATCTTTCCATTCTCGGTGATGGCCGTCAGCTTATAGACCCCGCCAAGGGCGGGGCATGAATAGGAAGTGACCAGCCTCGTTCCCACCCCCCAGGTATCGATTCTAGCATCCTGTTTCTTCAGGCTCTCTATCAGCCATTCGTCGAGGTCGCTGGAGGCGATGATCTTGGTCTCTTCGAAGCCATTCTGATCCAACATCCTCCTGGAGTGCTTGCTGAGATAGGCGAGGTCCCCGCTGTCAAGCCTGATCCCTATAAGCTGACCCTCACCGGTATCCCTCAATTCACGTCCAACCTTGATGGCATTAGGGACACCGCTTCTGAGGGTGTTGTAGGTATCGACCAGCAAGAGACAGCCCTTGGGGTAGACTTTTGCATAGGTCCGGAAGGCCTCCAGTTCGGAGGGGAAGGACTCTATCCAGCTGTGTGCGATCGTTCCCCTGACGGGTATTCCCAACATCCTTCCCGCCAG
>DAOVGJ010000158.1 GCA_030672465.1 Pseudomonadota bacterium
TCAACGATATCCCCGGAGTCGTGGAAAACGGCCTCTTCGTGGGCCTGGCTCATCTGGTGCTCGTCGGTACTATGGAAGAAGGAGGCACACCTATCATAAGGAGGATCGATTAAGTTGATGGGCATCATTGGGTTCGAATGACGCAGGTGGACGCGATCTTGTCGTGCCATGTCTGCTTCTTATCATCCCAAAGCATCCATAGGAACCCGAGGAGAAAGAGAGCAGGAGAGACCACCTGGTAGCCGATATAGCGGAGAAATGCGGTTCCGTAGGAAATGTCGGAACCGTCGGTCCTCACAATTCTTATCCCCATGGCCATCTTCCCCAGTGTTGCTCCCTTGCGTCCCCACATGATGATGAAGTAAAGGACTGGAAGTACCACACTCAGAGAGACGCCCATGAAAAGAGCTAACGGGAATGAGGCCGGGACAGCTCCCAACTGGGGATTGCCGGTCATGTGGTTCTGGGATAAATAAGGCAACATGACTAGCCAGGTTGGCCCGACTGTTACCATCAAAATGATAAGCGCGATGATCCAAACAACAATCCCATCGATGAAGTAGGCGCCGAACCGGGACCAAAATCCCGCATAAGTCATGTGAGTCCCTTCAGCTTGATCATGGAGGAGATCCTTGTCCAGCCCATGTCCCCTCGAATCCTGAAAATACGGGGGAGGTGTCGCTTCAGCCCTTTCCCTATACTTGCTGAAGACGATGCCACATTTGATGCAATCCTGGGAAGGAGGTTGTTGGAATCCACAGTTTGGGCATTGGAATGACTCTTGAGATGACTGCTGGAATGATTCTTGAGACGACTCTTGCAATGACTCCTGCAATGACTCCTGGAATGACTGTTGGGCTGATTCCTCGGGTCCCTCCTCGGGTGAAAGGAGCATGGTTGGTTCCTCATGAGATGGGCTTTCCTTGGTGACGAGGAACATGTGTTGGCATCTTGAGCATTTAACCTTACCGCTGTCCCCCGGGATTCTGGATTCGTCGAGCCTATATTTCGCCATGCACTGTTGGCATTGGACGATCATGATTTGATCCTCCCTTTTCAGGTCCCTAGCAATAGATTAATCCTCCCAAACCCATCGGGGGAGGCCGGCTAATGTGGCCTCGTCCCTCAACTTATGGAGCTCTTCCTCCAATTCCGTGAGTCGCTCGGCCTGCCGGGTCCATTCCTCGATGAATTGGGCCCTGGCATTCAAAAGCCTTCCATCGACCCTGAGTTCCCTGGGGTAGATGATCATTCCCCTCTTTTTCTCGGGCTGGTACATATCCGTTTTGTCGATGGCGCTTTTCAATAACCGAATATCCTTTCGTTTCATGGCGATCTTCGAGTTCAACATCTCGAACTGATCCCGCCAGAAGTAGAGGGGTTTTCCCGAATAGAGGCCTGAGCTATGGATACTTCGAGAATGATCCCTCGATTCTTTTCGGGAGGACGAGGAGACCTCCCTCACGGTCTCATACACTACTTCACCACACGGAGGCGGGGTATCGGAAAAGTGAAGGTTTCCCCCCTGATCCACCCATTTATAGATCTCGCCATCTGCCCCCATGGGGAGCAGTATTGAGCAGAAGAAAACAATTAATATACAAAAGTATTTCATCGCAATTCCAGTGGAATTTGCCATTGGTCATTACATTTAGCATATATTATGCCAAAGCGGGATATTATTTATAAGTATTCGATATTTTGGTAATTTTTGTTCATGAAGGGACATTATTGCTCTTGTTTTACCCCTATCCTGCCGATTTTTGTCATCCCCCTGTTTAAAAAGATCAGGCTTGTCTTTGTCCATTGTTTCGGAAAAAAGGCCTGACAAAACAGGTACTTAGGCAATGAAAGCAATAAATTATGAATAATATCGAAAATTGGCATTAAAAATGCAAATTTATTGGAAAACCATAGAGGTCGATACGTGATGCGAGGTAGAGACATTGAAACGATTTTGTTTTATACTACAAAGGAGGCGGCAGGGATTCTTCGGGTTTCCACCCAGACCATTAGAAACTACATCTATTCCGGAAAGATAAAGTCTTATCGGACCCCAGGTGGCCACCACAGGGTGAGTAAGGATGACCTCCAGAGGTTGGGTTTCTTAAAGAAGACATAGAAAGACCCCGGTAAAGGGTCAAAAGGGGGATTAACCCATTGAGAGGAGAGAAGTTGATCCAATTAGGGCGTCGCTTGAAAAATGAACAAGGGGTCACCGAGAATATCCCCATCGACTACGTCAGTCGTTTTAGCGATTTGATTTATATTGAGCAGAATATCAAATCCATGCTCAAAAAGGGCCTCGCGCTGGTTTTGGATTTGACGGGGTTTAGTATAGGATATATCCATCTTATGGATGAGAGAACGCAACGGCTTAGACTGTATACCCATCATGGCCTGTCCAAGGAATACCAGGAGGAGATAGAGGATATCCATGTCGTTGAGAGCATTCCAGGCAAAGCGGTGAAAGGGAAGAAGCCCCTTATCGTCAAGACTTTAACGGAGATTGCCGACCTCTCGGGAGCCATCACCCAGAAGGGGAGAATGATGTACCATGCCAGCTTTCCTCTGGAGTTCGGCGGCAAAATCCTCGGAACCCTGAGTGTGGCGACGGGTAAGAGGGAGACATTGACCCGGCATAAGATGGATTTCTTGGTAGGCTTGGCCCGCCAACTTTCGGTGGCCGTCGGGAATAGACAGCTTTTCGATAAGATCTGCCAGGCCAAGAGCGAGTGGGAGAATGCCATCGATTCCATCTCCGATCTCATCTTCATCTGCGATGATGAATTTCGTATCCTCAAATCCAACAAAGAAGTGTTCGATCGATACGGTTACCTCTTGGAGGACGTGATAGGTCGGGAATCCGATGAAATATTCTATAACGAAAATGCCTTTCCCATTTCCCTCTACGACTACAAGAGAATGGTACGTGGGGGAATGTCCTTTGTCGAGGAAGTTGAAAGCCCTCGGTACGATGGAATCTTTGTCATTACCATTTCCCCCCTGCTCAATATGGAAAAGCAGTTGATCGGGTCCATCCATGTCATCAAGGAGGTTACGGAGACTCGGCAATTGGAAAGGGAGAGGGAGGATCTCTGGGATCGGATGAAGTGCATTGCGAATGGGCTCGTGGAGTTGGATGAAAGGGGATCGATCCGATCATGGGATCAAGGTGCGGAATCCCTTTTAGGTTATTCCGAAAAGGAGGTTAAGGAGAAGTTTCTGGACAAGGCCATCCTTTCCGAGGGATTTAGGGAATCCTATGAGGAGGTTCTGGCCCGTGTTTGTGCCGATGGGCATGTAGAAGAGTTTGAAACTGAGGGCTTGGCAAAGGATGGAAGGACTATTCCGTTGAGCCTTACCCTGGGAGCCAAACACAATCATCGTGGGAAGATACTCGGCATAACGGGGTTTATTCGCGACATCAGGGATAGAAAGGAGAATGAGGAGAAGGAGATTCAGGCCGCCAAGAACCTGGCTATGGAAGGGGTGGTGAAAAACGTAGGCGAGTTCTTCGAAGATATCCTGGATGATATCCTGGATCGGCTC
Source organism: Pseudomonadota bacterium (assembly GCA_030672465.1). Classification (GTDB taxonomy): domain Bacteria; phylum Desulfobacterota; class BSN033; order WVXP01. Next base: position 3,553 of record DAOVGJ010000158.1, read on the forward strand.
GATGTTGAGGCCGGGGATTCAGGAGAAGGCCTACGGACCGAGGACCTCAAAAAGGTTGAAGAGGCCGCCCTCAAGGGCATGATCCTGGTGAAGAAGCTGCGGAAGTTCTCCAAGGAGGGGGATAGTGAGGGGTTTGGCCGCGTAAATGGACAGCATCTGTTCAGGGAATTGATTGCCCTGACAGAGGAGAAATGGGCAGAGGATATCGAGGCGAAGGGAATCCAGGTAGAAGTCAGCGAGGATCAACGAAAGCTCCCCCACATCCACGGGGACAAGGGTGAATTGAGGGAGGCATTTCTTCATATCATATCCAACGCCATGGAATCTATGGGTTCAGGTGGGACATTAACCCTGAAATCCCGCACCGATCGGCAGTGGATAACCATCGCTATCACGGATACGGGGGTCGGGATGGGGCGGGAGGAGAAAAGGAGAGCCTTTGACCCCTTCTATTCCAGCCGGGGACCTGAGAGGGAAGGGCTGGGCTTGACCCTCTCCCAATGGATCGTGCGAAGACACGGTGGGGACATTTTGATCAAGAGCGAAAGGGACCGAGGGACAACCGTCGTGGTAAAGCTTCCCGGTTCAAGGGAAGAGGAATTCGAAGGCCGATGAAAGGTCTGTCCCCTTTTCAGTTCTATTCCCCGGGTTTTTTTCCTTTCTTCCCGACATCTCCGATTGGGGAAGGGGATCGATCATATGATCCGTGGAGTGATCATCGTCCCCTCACACATTGAAGCGCATCAGGATGGCTTTCAACACGCCGCCAGCGATGGCCCTTGCCTTGTCGGAAATGGAATAGCAGGAGGCCTCCTGGCCCCTTGGATCTATATCTCCCGCTTTCATCCTTTCCCTGACGCGGGTCCCATCCCGTAATATCCCCCTCAGTACCCCGTTGATCTGGGCCTTCACCGGAAGGCCTCCCACAGAGGCCACGACTTCCCCCTCTTTCACCTGGTCTCCGATCCTCTTATGGACCTTGAATATCCCTTCTGCGGGCGTCCGAAGGACCCGTTCCTCCGAAAAACCCGATATTTCTCCAGGTATCCCTGTATTGGGTTCGGCCTCCCCATCCAAGATGAGACGGGCCAAATCGTGGCCCCGGTGGGTCTCGATGACCACGTGAACATCGCGCCCTGAGGTAAAACCAGGGCCCAAACCGATCACCAAAGGGGCATCGCTTATCCGCGTACCCAGGTTTTTCTTGGCCATGATGGCGTCCACAAGGACGTGGGGCTTCAAGATTTCCCTTGATTTAGCCTGGGGGTCGATCAACAAGGGGATCATTGCCTCCTCCCATGTACGATCGATTTCATCTGCCGTTTGGACATATTTGGCCACAACTCCTTCCACCCGCTTTTCCCCCTCATGGATGGCTTCGCAGAATGAGACCTCCCGCCTCACCGCCAGAGGGAAGGGGATTTCGGTCATCCAAATCCTCAAATGAGCCTGCCAAAGGGTGTGAGCCACCCCCGTTGCCATTTCGCCAGCCCCCCTGACCAAAACGAGGAGGTTTTTTAATTGAGGATCACTTCGCGTCATTACCTTGAAATCCCTTTCCAAGAATGCTTGTGGCTCTATATTCCTCCCAGGAATCGATGTCAGCGACGACGCCTTCCGATTCGACCTCGACCTCGAGGATATCCTCCGAGTAACGCTTCAGGATGGGCCTGCATCCTATATCCCCCGTGAGATTTTCCATCTCTCCTTGGTAGCGGAACCGATTCAATATCACGGGGTGGCCTCTCTCTCCCTTATAGGAAGGCAGAACGATCCCATGGGGATTTTGACGGTAGATATCGATGAGATGATTGATCAGATCTGTTTCGATGAACGGTTGGTCGGCCAGTCCGATCAAGATGGCTTCGGACTTCGAACTCACCTGCCCGAGGCCTCGCCGAATGGAGGTGCTCATACCCATTCCATATTGAGGGTTGATAACGGGTTTCAGGCTCCTCGACCCCAACCTCCTTAAGATCGCCTGGCCTTGGTAACCGAGGACCACGATCAACTCATCGATTTTCGATGCCAGAAGGGTATCCACGGATTTCTCGATGATGGTGCATTGGCCCCATTTCAGGAGGAGTTTGGACCTGCCCATCCTTTTGGATTCGCCTGCTGCCAAGAGAATGGCTGATATCATGAGGGGTCCCTCGTTTCATTTTCATCCCTCGTATGGTTTCTGTCAAGGACCTTTGCCTGAGATCAGTGAAAAAGTCGTCCTTCGCTGCTCAAAATATTTTTTCGACCATCTTAAAGCTCCCTTCACTGCAAATCTAGAGCGCCCCCCAGGGAATACTTCGTCCTGCAACTTATCGGAATGTGCGACACCATAACCGCAAGACTGCAGCACTGTAGAACTGCAACACCGAATAATTCAGAAGACTTTTCGTCAGTTTTTATTGACATGGCACAATAAGGATGATAAGGAGAATTCCTGGTTACGACTTTTGATCATGACATGGCACGGATAATGGAAAAGGAATCCCTGAAAGCGAGTCCTCCAAGGGGAAAGAAGGAGGATCGGGACGAGGCGGCCGTAGGGAAACGCATCACCATCGCCGTTGGAGCTGTTATCCGGGATGAGAGGGGGAGTATACTACTCGTGAGACACCGCCCGGAGAGGAAGGGTTTCTGGCAGGGGCAATGGATTTGTCCGGGAGGGGAACTGGAATTCGGGGAGGTGATACAGGAGGGGATCATCAGGGAGGTAAGGGAGGAGACGAATTTGGAGATCACGCTGACCCAATCCCTCCCACCGTTTCAGAGGGTTGCACGATCAGAGGGAGAGCCATTCCTTCACGTCATTTACATCGATTACTTGGCAGAGATCAAAGGAGGACAGTTAAAACCCGGGGGGGATGTGGGGGAAGCCCTATGGTTTACCGCGGAAGAGATCTATCAAAGATGGGAAGAGCTCCACGACGATACTAAACGTTTGCTTTCCCTGGCCAGGGTCATCTAGGAAATTACCGTTGAAGTTCTGCAGTGTTGCGGTCAAATAGAAATCTCTCTGATGTTGCAGTGGAGGGTGAATTTGCGCTCAGAGCTTCCTTTTCCAATTTCATTGATCTCTTTAAGCCCATCATTCTAGCCGCCGGCAATAGATTCCCTAATCGATCTTGATCTCTAGCTTTTGGGGATTCTCGCCCCCTTTCAGGGAAGAGATCATTCCCTTTATGGTGCGGATCAAAAATCTCTCCACGAAGGGGGAAAGGGGGATGCGTTTTCCGTTTATCCTCAGGGAGATCTCCTCCCTTCGGTCTCCCTTCAAGAATTTGGATTCAATGAGGTCAACGATTCCCTTGACATCATCGATGTCCAGGCAAGGGACTCCGATATCAAAAGGCCGGTTGCTGGCGATGGCTACGAGGTTGTCCTCCTCGGTGCAGAGGAGCTCTTGATGCTCCTCCTTCCTGAAGACCTCGATCTTCGGCTGGATATCCTTCTTGAACCCCTCCGCCAGAATGAGATCCGCATTCCCACCGAAGGCGTCCCTCAATTCCTCAAGGGACATGTCCTTATCCACATCGCGGATCAAAGCGATCTTTTGAGGTGAGGAGATAATTACTCCCTGCGCCCCGGCCTGCTTATGGCGCCAGCTGTCCTTGCCCTGCCTGTCGATTTCAAAGCCATGGAGGTCATGTTTTACCGTGGTTACGCGATATCCCCTTCGGATAAGCTCGGGGACAATCTTCTCGATAAGGGTGGTCTTGCCGCTGTCGGATTTACCCACGATGGTGACAATTGGAATCATGTGATCTCAACCCCTGCGGATTCGAACCCTCGATCCAAAATCAGGACCTGGACCTTCTCCCCCGCTTTGATCTCCGTCTCCTCCTCGGGAACGATGAGTAGGCTATTGGCCTCCACCATGGAGTTGAGGATTCCCGAACCCTGGGGTCCGGTAGTGGTTACCACATAACGATCCTCCTCCAACGAAACCCTGGCCCTCATGAAATGTCGTCTGCCCGGTTTCTTTATAATATTCTCCTTGAGGATCGCCTTTACTACCGGCCTAAAGAGGTTTTTGTGGCCCATCATCTTCAAAAGCGAGGGCCGGACAAACTGCTCGAAGGAGACCATGGAGGAAACGGGATTGCCCGGGAGACCAAAGGTGGGTTTCTTCCTTATGGTTCCGAAGGCCAAGGGTTGTCCCGGCCTCATGGCTACCCCCCAAAACTCCATCTGGAAACCGATTCCACCAAGGACGTCTTTGACCAGATCGTAGTCGCCGACAGAAACCCCGGCGGAAGAGAGGATTAGATCCGCCCTCAAGCCCTGCCGAAGCTTCTCCTCAATTTCTTCCGGCGTATCCTTGGCGATGCCCAGCTGGAGGGGAAGGGCCCCGCATTCCATGACCTGGGCGGAGAGGGTATAAGAGTTGCTGCTGACGATTTTGTGATCCGCGATACCTTCATCCACGTCAACCAGTTCGTCCCCCGTGCAGAGGATGGCCACTACGGGCCTTTGGTGCACATATACGGAAGCCCTGCCGACCGAGGCCAGCATTCCAACCTCGGCGGCTCGGATGACCGAGCCCTTGGAGATGACTCGATCCCCCTTTTTTACATCCTCCCCGGCCCTTCTCATGTTCTCCCCGGGGGGGACTCCTTGGAAGACCCTCACTTGCTGGCCCGCTTTTTCCGTATCCTCCACCATGACCACGGTGTCGGCCCCTGGGGGTATTGGGGCTCCGGTCATAATCCGTACGGCCTCCCCCTTGGTTGGGGCCCTTTGGGGTAATGCCCCGGCTGGTAATTCCTCGATTACCATAAGGGATATGGGGTTCTCCCTTGAAGCACCCTTGATATCAGCGGACCGAACGGCGTATCCATCCATAGCTGAATTGTCCAGAGGGGGGATATCCCTTGGGGCAAGGATATCCTCGCCGATAACCCTTCCCAGGGAGCTGATGATATCCACCTTCTCCAAACCCAAAACCGGGATTCGGGTCAGAATCCGATTCAATGCCTCTTCCACAGAGATCATGGTTCCAACCCTCCTTCCGTGCTTCGGGGTTCATCACCCCTCAGCAGGTCGAGGTTGAGAGGTTCAGGGAGAGTCCAGTTCCCACAAGAATCCCCCGTTTCGCTTCACCAAGAATGACGGCTTCGTAAAAAGTCCATCTGCGGCGTTGCGCTTCATCTTTAGTCACTGCGGCGTACTGGTAAGTACGCCTCATTCCTAAAGATTCGCGCGCCT
>DAOVGJ010000090.1 GCA_030672465.1 Pseudomonadota bacterium
CGGTCAAAAGGGCATCGGAGCGACAATTTAGAGGAGGCCTTGAGGGGGATGGTGTTTTATCGATGATCCATATTCGATCCCCGTGGACTTGATCCATAGTGATCAGCTGTCTGGACTCGAATCCAAAGGTCGTGGCCACCAGTTCCCTATTGAAAGGGACACGAGCTTGCTCTTCAGCTATACCCGTGCCCGCGTTATAGGGGGAATTCATTGCCTGAATGAGCCCCACACTTCTGGTACAGAAGGCATGATTTACGGGGCCGAGGGCATTCAGTGGGGGTGCCTCGAAATAGGTGATGTCCCCCAGGGTCTTGGCGTCATCTCTCCCAACGATGTGGATCATCTCCCCTCCTTTCCCTCGGAGTGTTGCTCTTCATTACGCCGGAAAAGGAATTGAATAATCCCTGCCATATCGTCGGGCAACGGGGCATTGAATTCCATGAATTCCTCGCTTCGGGGATGAATGAAACCTAAACGTTCCGAATGTAAGGCCTGCCTTTTCAGCGCCCTGATCCTGTCCCTGGTCTGGGGATTCCTTATGCTTTCAATCCATCTCCCCCTGCGATATTCCGGATCCCCCACGATGGGGTGTCCTCGAGAAGAGAGATGGGCCCGAATCTGATGGGTTCGGCCCGTTTTGGGAATGACCTCCAGCAGTGAAAAGCCCTTGAATCGTTCGATCACCCTCCATTGAGTGGTAGCACTCCTCCCCTTGCGCGTGTGGATGGAGATCCGTTTTCGCTCCTTGGGATGTCTCCCCAGGGGGGCTTCGATGATCCCCTCCAATTCCCTCATTTCCCCATGGACTAATGCGATGTAGCGTTTTCCAATTTGACGGGTCTTGAATTGGGAGGACAGGTGATGGTGGGCCGTGGCGTTTTTCGCCGCGACCATCACGCCCGAGGTGTTTTTATCCAACCGATGAACAATTCCCGGCCGAATGACCCCGTTGATTTGAGAGAGATCCCTGCAGTGAAAGAGGAGCGCATTTACAAGGGTTCCAGAATCAATCCCGGCGCCCGGATGGACCACCATGCCCGCTGGCTTGTTGACGACGATAATCCATGGATCCTCGAAGAGGATATCCAGGGGGATATCCTGGGGGCTGACGTCCAATTTGCGGGGTGAAGGGATGGACCCAGTGATCACATCCCCCTCCCTCAATCTCACCGCCGGTTTTGATGGGAGGTGGTTAAACAAGATGAGGTGTTCTTGGACGAGCTTCTTGATTTGGGATCGGGTGAGCTCAAATACCCGTTGGGAGAGGTACGTGTCCAATCTCATTCCCACATCGGTATTGGACACGACGAATGTGAAATTCTCTGCTTGAGCCATTTGGATTCAGCTCGGGCGCGCTGCAGGGTAATCACGGGCCCTGTCTCAAACTCTTTTCGATTCCATCGACGATGAGGTCCCCTTCGTCATCCCCAATGGTCCTGACATCCAGGAGGACCTCTTCCTTGCTGACCCTTGCGATAATGGGCGGCTTGCCTTCCCGTAACTTCCTCTCCAGTTGAAGGGCAGATCCATGGTCGGGCTTCAGGCATATGACCTTGGTGGGGAGTAATTGCACGGGATAGGCCCCACCTCCCACTTGGGATACGTCATCCCTTACCCCAATCCTCAATCCCGTGGGTATTCGTGCCCGGATCTTCCGAGAGAGCCTCTGGGCCCTTTTTCGAAGTTCGTCGTGGGAATAGGTGAGCATCCTGAGGGTGGGAATTTCCCGGGCCGCCCTGGTCTCATCGAGGTAGAGGAGCAGTGTCGATTCCAATCCCGCAAGGGTCAACTTATCGATTCTCAAGGCACGGTTGAGGGGGTTGACCTTTATCCTTTCGACATATTCCCCCTTCCCGATGATGATTCCAGCCTGGGGACCTCCCATTAGCTTATCCCCACTGAAGGTGACGACATCCGCGCCCTCCTTGATGGCTTCCTGAGCCGTGGGCTCCCTATCCAGGCCGTATTTGCTGAGGTCGATGAGACATCCGCTTCCCAGGTCCTCCATGACCGGGAGATGGTGAGAATGGGCCAACTCGGCCAATTCCCTCAACTCGACCTCAGAGGTAAAACCCATAATCCTGAAATTGCTGGTATGGACCTTCAGGATTAACGCGGTCCCTTCCCCGATTGCAGCCTCATAATCGCTGAGATGGGTTCGGTTGGTTGTCCCAACCTCCCTCAAAATGGCGCCGCTGCGGTTCATGACATCGGGGATACGAAAGGCCCCTCCGATCTCGACCAATTGCCCCCTGGAGACGATAACCTCCCTTCCCGCGGCAATGGTATTGAGGACCAGCAAAACGGCAGCGGCGTTGTTGTTGACGACCAATGCGGCTTCGGCCCCGGTCAATCGACAGAGGATCTGCTCGACATGGGTATACCGTGATCCCCTCTTCCCCTGGACAAGGTTGAATTCCAAATTGGAGTAATGCCGTGATACCCCGGCTATATGCTCGATGGCGTCCTCATGGAGTAATGAGCGGCCCAAATTGGTATGGATTACCACTCCCGTCGCATTGATTACCCTTCTCAGCCTGGGGTTGACCTGATTCTCGATCTCCTCCATAAATTGGGGGAGCAAATGTTCGAAGGAGAAGATGGATTCGTCCAGTTTCGCTGGGTCGCGAGCGGTTATAATGGTTTGACGCAGGTGATCCAGACCCCTTCGAACCGCCTCCAGGATGATACCCCTCGGGTAACGGTTCCCCAGTTGAACCATCTCAGGTTTGGAAAGGATATGGTCCATATTGGGAATTTGGCTGAGATACTTCTGACGGAGTTGTTGGGCCATGTCTTATTCCCTTTCGAAGATATTGGGTTGCAGCCTCATAAAGAGGGTCTTGAAGACCCTGAGCGGGTTCATCCTGATCCAGTGCGTTGGCCATTCCAGTTCCCTCTTTTCACAGACGGTGGACATATTGAGCCTGTTGATATGCAGTCCCAATTCGGTCATTTCCCGATTCCGTCGATCCGGGTCTTCGATATGGGTGATCTCATCTATTCTTCGCATCAGGCTTACCGCATCCTTAATCCTTTTCTCCGTGGCCAGGGCAGTTTTGGCATCGATGAGGGCGAATTCCGCCTTCAGCCGGTTCAGCCTCAAGCCTGCCTCGTAAGTCCCGTATACAATTTCGTCACGAGTCATCCATTTGGTCTCGTAGTTAAGCGCGTATTTCCAACTGGGAGAAAGCATGGCCAATCGGTGCTCCTCAACGGACCGGTAGAAGAGCTTGTATCCATATCTCTCGGGATTCTCGAAGACAGGGCTGCCCGGATCCAAAAAGGGAGCAAGGGGGGAGATGAAGGGAATGAGCCTTCGGCTCTTCCCATAGCTCTCGAGAAGGTGTCGGCAGTAATTCACGATATCGAGAACCGATTGGAAAGTTTGTCTGGGCAATCCCGTCATGAAGAACAGATCTATTCGTTTACAACCGAGGTCTATAGCATTTTCCACCATCTCTTCCAGGGCACTGTTATCGTATGGCCTTCCGAAGGCCTTTCGTACCGTAACATCGTGGGATTCGGGGGAAATTTCAAGGTTAAAGTTGGGAATGGCCTCGGAAATTCGCTCCAATTTTTCCCGCGAAGGCGGAACGAAGAACTCAAAGGCAACCTGGTTCTTAATCCCCTTGCCTTTCAGGGCGCTCAAGAGTTTGAGGCCATATTCATCACCCGGCTGAAAGATATCCCCGATGATCATGATGGGGGCCTTTAGATGGTTTCGAATGTCCAGGATATCTCGGGCAAGCAGCAGGGGATCCCGGAAGGCAGGCCTTTGGCGGTTCACCACGCGGTGGAAGGTGGTCGCGGATCCGCCGCATGTCTTGCAATTGTACCGACAGCCCCTACAGGTAAATACCGCGGTAACCGGATACATGAACCAATTGCTGAAAGGCTCGTATCCCATGGGATCACGATACCTCCAGGCCTTTTGCATGATGTGACGATAGTCTATGGTGATGTCGTCAAGCGTTTCCGGGACATACGTGATGGGATTAGAATGAGTTTGACCCCCTTCGTCCCTCCAGGTCAAGTTGGGAATATGGGATATTGCCTTTTCCTCCTTAAGACATCTGATCAGCTCGAGGAGCGGCACTTCCGTTGAATCGCCCCGTATGATGAAATCGACCTGGGGATAATCCCTCAAGAGCTCCTCGTAGTAGTAGCTCGCCGAGAAGCCTCCTAGGATAACCGGGATATGGGGATGGATTCTTTTTATCTCCTCTGCCAGGGCGAGACATCCCTGGACATGGGCCATCCAGTGCAAATCAAGCCCGAAGGCAATAGGCCGTAACCGTTGAATCATTTTGGGCACGTCGAATCCCTTGCTCTTCAGCATCTTTAAGGCAACATTGATGATCCTGACGCGGAGGCCATTTCTCTCTAAGTATTCCGAGAGGCTGGCGAATCCAATGGGATACATCTCGAATATGGGTGTGGAGGGGACGACATCGCTGATAGGTCCGTACATGACCGGTTCCTTCCTGAAATCGTACAGGCTGGGGGGATGCAAGAGAACGAGATCAATTTTACCCATGGAGAAGCCTCCCCAATCCACCGGATAATATATTAACTACATGAAATAATAACCCTATTCGCTAAAGCCCATCAAGGGAAATGTTTGTGGAGGCTTCCTCAGTTTCTGGGGAAAACCCTTGTCCATGGGCGTAATTTGCTGGACGAAGGTGATCAGAGCTTGTCCTGAGCGGAGCCGAACGGAAGGGGAAGGCCAGTCCCCGGTTTTTCCTCAACCTACAACCTCTCAACCTTGACGGTCTCGTAAAAAGTCATAAATCAGACGGCACAGTAAAAAGCTCCAGATGCAAGGCGCGCGAATCTTTAGGAATGAGGCGTACTTACCAGTACGCCGCAGTGACTAAAGATGAAGCGCAACGCCGCAGATGGACTTTTTACGAAGCCGTCAATTTTAGATTTCGACATCTCAATACGTACGATCAGTTTTGGCGTGATTTTTATAAATTACTTTTGGGACGTGATACTAGGGGAGGATTTATATGTATATTGACGGAATCAGATGAAATAATGATGAGCCTATTGAAAATTAGTCGCGATAAATGTAGTCTGCATGGTAAAATATAAAATTGACTTTCATTTCTCGATGTATTTACTTCATTGTATCTAATTCATTAGGTGGAGGGCATCACGCAAGAAACTGCCGAGCAAGCTGGTGACTCGGCGACCTGAACTGTCTGAAACTCAACCTGAGGAAATTGGGACAGAAGAACCCACCATAAGGTGGTTTTTTTATTCGTGAATATGATGGAGCATTCAAGAAGCGCTGATGTAAAAGTACTTTTTGCCTTCACCCTCGTTCATTTTATTGGCGATTTTTATATCTCTTTTGTCAATCCTCTCCTTCCTGTGTTTGTCGAAAAGTTTTCCCTCACCTTGACACAGGTCGGCTTGATGGTAGGGATAAGTCGTCTTCTGGCCTTTATTGTCCAGCCTCCTGTGGGATACCTTGCCGATCACTACCGAACGCGTTTCTTTGTCCTTGGCGGCCCCCTACTGGCCATTGTCTTTATTCCTCTTGTCGGAATAGCCCCTGCTTTTTTGGTGCTGATTCTTTTTGTATCCATGGGCTCAATCGGTTCGTCGATGTTTCATCCGGTGGTTGCTGGCATGGTCTCGACGTATTCAGGCAGGCATTTCGGCTTTTCCATGTCAATTTTCAACATGGGAGGGACCCTGGCATTTGCAGTGGGACCTCTCTTTATTGCCTATTTTGTGAGTTACTATGGCCTTTGGAAAACCCCGTACACGATGGTCCTTGGCTTAGCGGTAATGGCCGTTCTCTTTAGAATTATACCTCTCCCCCAGGGGGAGGGGCTGGAAAACCTCGGTTTTGTGGGTTCTCTGCGGCAGGTATTAGGAACGGTCTGGAAATCGATTGTGTTGATCTGGATAGTGATGGTTTTACGAACCTTTGTCGCTCATTCTTTCTTGACCTTTATACCCGTGTTGTATGCAAGGGAAGGCTATTCTCTCGTCTCCATTGGGACCATGGTATCTCTGTTCACCGTAGCGGGTACAATCAGCGGCCTCCTCGCCGGTCACCTGTCGGATAGAATTGGGTACAAACCAATTTTCTATTCCGCCTTTGGTCTGACAACGCCCAGCCTTTACTTGCTACTCTATCTTCCGGGCAACTGGATATATTTTAGCGTCTTTTGGGCGGGGTTCTTTGCTATGGCGACTCTGCCACTGGGAGTGGCCATGGCTCAGGAACTGGCCCCCCGGGGAAGATCGATGGTTTCAAGCCTCATGATGGGCCTGGCTTTTGGAACGGGTGGAATGATGACCCCTGTGACAGGGATGCTGGCGGATAATTTTTCGATTCGGCCCGTTCTGTCCTTCTTGGCGATAATACCTTTCCTGACAATTGGCCTCATCTTTTTTCTGCCAGAGGTAAGATTGAAATATCGGGAATCTGTTGTTATCTGAATGTTGACGGCTTCGTAAAAAGTCCAACTGCTGCGTTACGCTTCATCTTTCGTCATTGCGGCGTACTGGTAAGTACGCCTCATTCCTCAAGATTCGCAAGCCTTGCATTTGGAGCTTTTTACTTTGCCGTCCCATTTTTGACT
>DAOVGJ010000002.1 GCA_030672465.1 Pseudomonadota bacterium
TCGACCTTCCTCGTATTGGGCCAGAGGATGGACTCTTAAAGGTAGAGATGGCCGGTGTCTGTGGATCGGACCCCGGCATGTATCGGGGAAAGGCGACCAGGGCCCCTCGTCCATACCCCATCATCATGGGCCACGAGATTGTCGGACATATCGAAGAGATGGGAGATGCCGCCGCCAAAAGACACGGGGTGAAGAAGGGGGATCGGGTGATCATTGAATACGCTTTCGGCTGTGGCCAGTGTTATCCCTGTATCACAGGCAACTATGTCCAGTGCGAATCCTTCCTTACCTACGGGTCCATGATCTCCTGTAAGCAGCCTCCCCACCTTTGGGGGGCATATGGGGAGTATCTCTATATCGCCCCCCGGGCCATGGTCCATAAGGTGAGCGAGACACTACCGCCGGAAGCAGCGGTACTGGTCTGCGCCGTCCTGGGGAACGCCATCCGATGGCTGCGGATGATAGGTGGGGTTTCCATCGGAAATACCGTGGTCATTGAGGGGCCGGGTCAGCAAGGATTGGCCGGAGTCATCGTGGCCAGGGAATCCGGTGCCCGGAACATCATCGTCACGGGACTGGCCAAAGACCACAAGAGATTCGATCTCGCCAGGGAATTTGGGGCAACCCACTGTATCGATGTGGAAAAGGATGACCCAGTGGAGGCCGTCAAGGAGGTCACATCGGGGAAAATGGCCGATGTGGTCATGGATGTAACCGGTCACCCAGAGGGCGCCATCAAAGCCCTCGATCTCGTCGGGAAGTCCGGAACGGTCATTTTACCGGGGCTATATGGCGGGGACAAGGAAATCCCCCTTGTGGTGGATAAGGTTGTGTTCAAGGAGGTCAGAGTTCAGGGGGTATACAGCCACAATATACAGTCGGTGATTCCGGCCATCGCCTTGGCGGAATCGAGGAGATACCCCCTCGAGAAGATGGTGACCCACCGGTTTCCGCTTGAAGAGGCCGAGAGGGCAGTCCGTCTGGTTGGAGGGGAGATCGAGGGGGAGGAGGCCATCAAGGTGGTGATCATCCCATAGGGTACCGCACCCCTCCTCAGAAACCCAAGCGTTCTCCAACGAGAAGAATGAGAATGTTGGACCTGGTCGGTTTTTTTACTATCTCCACGGATATATTGCAAATCCTTTCCGGTGAATTGCAGTCCGAACAAACCCCCGTCTCAGTGCAAGGTGTCTTGCGAGCAAGCCGTTTGGCGTTCATGGGCGCGGCTAGGTTCCAAACCCTCTTTCGGGCCTGATCCATATCCTTGACAATCTTATTGATCCCGGAAACTACGATGATTTTCTTAGGGCCGAAGAACATGGCCGCGACTCTGTTACCGGTGGCATCGACATTATATAATTGGCCTTCCTCGGTGATAGCATTGGTGCTGCAAAGGAAGTAATCGCAAGAGAAGATCTTTCTGGTCAATTCATCTCGCCCTTCCGGAGTTATACCTTTAACAAAGGGGTTTATCAGATTCACCCCATGCCCTTTGATTCCCTCAAAGAAGTTAATTTGATTCAATGTCATGGAACCACCAATGCCTACGGTTGCACCACCTGGGATCATATCCAAGATCGCCTTTACCGCCGATTTGGCATCTGGGACGAAGAGGGCCTCAAAACCGTTCCTCTCCAACGCCTTCCTGGTTCTTTCTATCTGTTTGGTTTGGAAAAACTGGTAAGCTGATCTTATTGGATCGTCCTTTTGGCCTTTCATTCCATGCCTCCTCCCCGAATCCCTTTAGCGGGGACTCTTTTAAAAGCTCCTATCGAAAACTGCTTGGAGAAAAAACCTCTTGAACCGGAATTCCGGATTCACACGGAACTCCGGTCTGGCAGAGGCCACAACCATAGATGTCGATGTCATACATTTTTTTCACATGGGTTGCCATTTTGTCGAATAAGAAGGACCTGCAAGAATATTTATCATGTCCCTTCTTAGTGATGGCTCCTACCGGGCAGCGATCGGCGCATTCCATACACGGTCCCTCCCGATGAAAGAGGCAATAATCCCCTGCTCCCCGATAAGGACGTGGTGTCGGCTTCAAGGGGAGATTTGTGATAACGCTGCCACAGCGCATGGCCTTCCCCTTGGGCGTTATCAGCCCATCGGAGAGACCAAAGGTTCCGAGCCCGGCGGCATAAAGGGCATGACGTTCCGACCAGTTGGACGCATATCCGATCCGGCTATCCTTCACCGTAGCGAAGAACCTACTCTGAAAAGGGGACAGGGCCAGATAACCCTCCGCCTCGAGCATGGAGACCACGTAACTCCGGAGGCGTTGGTTACACTCTTCTCCGTAGAGCCGGGTATGAGCCCACCGTCGGGAAGTGGCCTTCTTTTCAAGGCGGTTCTCTTTTCTGGTCGTCTCGGTAATGGGGAGTACCCATGCAATTACCCTCAGATCCCTTGCCCGAAGACCCGAAGCCAACTTCTCCCCCAAGGCCAGCTTCATCCACTCCAGAGGAGTGTAGTGGAATCTCCCGATGACCTGTTTGTATCTCCTGAAGATGGGGTCGTCCCCTCGGGCAAAACCAACCAGGGGGTCATCGTAGATCATCCCCCCATCCAAACCCAATCGGTTGACTTCGCCCCCTGCGATAAAACCCTTTATTCTTTCCTCAACCCACTGTTCGGGATGACCTTCTTTGCTCGTCGCTCCTTTGTCTGACATGCCTTCTTCCTTTCGAGGTCTTTTTCTTTTATCCGAAGGGTTGGTAAAAGTTTACCGTATATTCAACAATTTCTCCACGTGACCTCTGCCGGAGCTTCCCCAGATTTGGAGATTTGGGGTCAGACTTGCAAACATGCATAAAAATTGTAGGATCTATCATAATGATAAGGCCAATTCGTATAGACTTTCGAGATGCATTTTATCATGTAATTGCCGGTGGCAGTCAAAGGTAGGATATTTTGTTGATGATCGGGATCGGATAGAGTACTTCGAGTGTTTGGACGAAGAGCCATGGAGCAGGTGCCCAAAGCGTTTATGCACGTTTGCAAGCCTGACCCCTTATTCTCGCGAAATACTTCCTCTGAAGCTCAAAAGGCTAAAAAAAACAATTTTTTGACTATAATCCGGTTCCCTAAGGCTTAAAATAATGGTATAAGAATCGTCATACAACTCACCAATAACCAAGTGAGCGAAGGCTCAATCAGATATGAGGAAGGGGGATATTTATGATCTGGTTCCTTTACGGTTTAGCCCTTTTCTGGATTGCGGTAGGCACCTTATTCATCCTTTACACTGAGGAGAGCCGCCGTGTCCTCAGGAATTTCATGGGTGAAAAGAGGCTCAGATCCTTGGCCTTCATCCCCATGGTAGTTGGCGTTCTTCTCATCCTCTCCGCAAGGGTAAGTGGTGCCTTTTGGTTTATCCTCATCTTGGGCCTTCTGGCCATTGGAAAGGGTGTCTATTTCTTATTAGGCCCGCATGGTCAAACAGAGGCTTTACTCGCCTGGTGGTTCAATTCGGCTCAGGATAGGACGTATCGATTCTGGGGACTCATCATGGTCCTCTTGGGAACGGTTATTATATCCTGGTTGTAAGGAAATAGTGAAGAGTTCTCTGAAAAAATGGGAAAACGAGCTCTGAGCGAGTTGCGGTGCTGCAGTGTTGCAGTGCTGCAGTCATGTAGTGAAGCGAACTTTAGAATGGTCGGAAAAATATTTTGAGCAGCGAAGAGCGAGTTTTTCAGAGATCTCGGGATGGATTCCCTCTCGATCCTCCGCCTACGTATGTTCACCGGGGAAACCGCTTCTCAGCAAGTGCTGTTATGGGCGGGAGCATACCCATACATGCCCCGAACGATATTTCAAAAAGGGATCGGATGGGTTTTGACCTCGGTTTAATGCCAGGCCAAAGCAGTTATCTCCGGCTGTTCAGCAGATTCTTCTCCCGATACTGCCTAGTCTGGTACATAAAGGCCTCAAGGCGGGTCAGGGTATTGGTCTGTTCCTGCCCATCGTAGGCCATATTGAGGACGGGGAGATTGTTATTCTCCTCCCGATACCGCTTCAGGATTGCGCTGACTATTGTCCCCGGCATACAGGTGAAGGGCATAATGTTGACCACCCCGCTG
>DAOVGJ010000151.1 GCA_030672465.1 Pseudomonadota bacterium
ATGTAATACCGTTCCTTTCCCCTTCTCGTCTTTTCTCATGCCCTCCTCCCGACGAAACCTTCCTCAAGGTTATAGCATAATTGGCCGCTTGACTACCACCTCATCTATGATTCCATACTCCTTCGCCTGCTGCCCGGACATATAAAAATCCCTATCCGTGTCCGCAATAATCTTTTCCAGGGATTGCTTGGTATGGTCGCACATTATCTTATTGAGTTCCTCCCGCAGACGTAAGATCTCCTTTGCCTGGATATCCACATCCGATGCCTGTCCCTGAAATCCACCCATGGGCTGATGGATGAGTATCCTGGAGTGGGGGAGGGCAAACCTCTTCCCCTTCTCCCCGGCAGCCAAAAGCAGGGCTCCGATGCTCGCTGCCTGTCCCATACACAGGGTAGAAACTTCGGGCTTGACATATTGTATGGTATCATATATCGCCAAGCCAGCAGTTACCATCCCCCCGGGGGAATTGATATAGATATGAATATCCTTATCCGGATCCTCGGATTCAAGAAAGAGCATCTGGGCGATCACTACATTTGCCACATCATCATTGATGATCGTCCCCATGAAGATAATTCTCTCCTTCAGAAGACGGGAGTAAATGTCATATGCCCTCTCCATCCTCCCATCTTTTTCGATAACGATTGGAATCAGTGTCATATTCCCTCCAGCCCCCCAGAAAATCAGTCAAAGGTTATGGTGCTCCCTTTCATGAGAAAATCTAAGGTCTTTTCCTCTAAAATCCTCGCCCTCAGTTCCTCCATCCGGTCGCCCTTCTGATAATACTCCCGTACCTTCCCCACATTTTGATTCGTTCGAAGGGAAATCTCCCTCAACCTTTCTGTCACCACTTCATCCTTGACCGAGATTCCCTCCAAAGCCGATATCTTTTCAAGGATGAGCCCCTGCTTCACCCGTTTCAGGGCGGCCTCCTCAAAATCCTTTCGGAGCTTCGCCTCCTCTACTCCTACATCTTTCAGGGCTAATCCCTGAGAGGCCAATCTGATTTTGGTATCGGCCACGAAATAATCGATTTGCCCTTCCACCATGCTTCGAGGCACATCGAAAGAATTGCCTTCGATCAACTTCTCTATGAGTTGCTTTTCGAGATCCCTCCTTATCGATTCTTCCTCTTCTTTCTCCAAATCCTCCCTAATCCTGGCTTTGAGTTCCTTAAGATCCTTATACTCACCGATATCCTTGGCGAATTCGTCGTCCAATTTTGGCACTATCTTTTTCTTGATCTCCTTAATCCTCACCCGGAAAACGGCCTGTCTTCCCGCCATGGTGGGATGATCATCAGGAAAGGTCATCTCGACCTCCTTCTCGTCATCCCGCTGCAAGTCGATGAGCTTCTCATCGAACCCGGGGAGAAATCCTCCGCTGCCCACTCGCAGCATGAAATCCTTTTCACTGCTCCCTTCAAAAGGCTTACCCTCGGAGAATCCCTCATAGTCGATTATGACAAAATCACCTTCCCTTACCCCCTTCCTCTCCTCCACCGTTACCAACTGGGCATGAAGGTCCTGTAACTCCCGTAACTTCCTTTCCACATCTTCCTTTGCCACTTTGGCCTGCCTTTCCTGGAGCTTGAGGCCGAGGTAGTCCTTAACGTGAATATCGGGTTTTACCTCCACAGTAGCGGAATACTCGAAGGCCTTTCCTTCCTCCAATGTCCCATTATCAATGGTGGGCTGCGAAACGGGTTTGATGTCCTTGTCTGATATGGCCTGGAAATAGGTATCATTGATGAGCGTGCCGATGACCTCATTATTAATGTAGTCGCCGTAATACCGCTGGAGTATAGCCCGGGGCACCTTACCAGGCCGAAACCCCTTTATCCTCGCCTTTTTGCTCAGTTTCCGATAGGCGGAGGCGATCTCCCTGGTAACGATCTCCCCGGGGACCTCTATCTGAAGTCTCTTTTTCGTGGAACCGAGATCTTCAACGTCGATTTTTACCATGAGGCAGGACTAACCTCCATTTTCGTGCGGAATGCATGGTGCGAGAGGGGGGACTCGAACCCCCAAGGTTTTTCACCGCTGGATCCTAAATCCAGTGCGTTTGCCAAATTTCGCCACTCTCGCCTCTTCGGATATGGGATATGAAATTTGAGATGGGAAATTGCGAGGAATACAATTTACTCACTTCTCTATTATCCACGATTCCCTATCTCAATTATGGACATGGTGAGCCGTGGAGGAATCGAACCTCCAACCTACTGATTAAGAGTCAGTTGCTCTACCTAATTGAGCTAACGGCTCACTTGGCACGCCCGGCCCGACTCGAACGGGCGACCTGCGGATTCGAAGTCCGACGCTCTTTCCAACTGAGCTACGGGCGCATAAAACATGGAATATCGGGCTATTTAGGGGAAAAACCCCAATCTTTTGGGGTGAGTGAAGGGATTCGAACCCTCGACCTCTGGGGCCACAACCCAGTGCTCTCACCAACTGAGCTACACCCACCATAAAAGTAAAGCGCAGCGAAAATTCCCTGATTTTCCTGGCGCGCCTGGCAGGACTCGAACCTGCAACCTACGGATTAGAAGTCCGTTGCTCTGTCCAGCTGAGCTACAGGCGCCCTGAGCATTAGAAATTATAATCAGCTTTTGAACCCCTGTCAATAATCTGGTTTGTGGAGTTTCCGGAGTTTTAAGGGAACACCGTTGTCTTTGAGCGAAATTTGCCGGAGAAGTGGGGTACCCATCGAGGGTGAGCAGGAAGGGGAAGGCCAGCCCTTTAGAGGCTGGAAGGGGTAAGTATTCCCCGCCTGCGAACCCCGAAAGGGTCACTTCGAAGGCATGGAAGCGAAGGGACAATGGTGTTCACTTAAGAAAAATTAAAAATGCTCTAAAATCAATATGTTACAAAAATACCCCCAATAAAAATCAGGAAACTCCAGTCTGGTTTCTGGAGCTTTCTGACTTTCTGGGGGACACCGTTGTCCCTGAGCGTAATTTGCTGGAGAGGTCAACCCAATTCCCCATTTTGACATCATCACGTCGATTATGGTATGAAGTTATATGGCATAAACATTCTATATTATATGAAGCATGGAGGTCTTTCAATGGGTAAGATGTCAACCAAAACGGCCATATTGGTCACCGTAACGATCCTCTTCCTCGCGGGGATGGGCATGGGGAGCACCTTCTTCCCCGCCAAATTGGCCTGGGCCACGGACAACGAGATAGGGCCGAATCAGGTTCAGGGAAAGGTCATCAACATTTACACCAACGTCTTCCGTAAGGGGACCATTGGGGTTAAAAGCGATCAAACGGGAAAGCCTTATACCTTCTATGTGGGGAGGAGAACCGTCTACGTTCCCCATCGCTACCCTACTATAGGAGAGACCGTCAAAGTATCCTATATCAATGACAGGGGGTTCCTGAAGGCTACCCGAGTAGATATAGTTCCGGGCTCCTGATCTTCCCTAAAAGGGTCTCTTTCTGCTTTCAGAAATAAAAAATGGTCGGGGCGAGCAGATTTGAACTGCCGACCTCCTGCTCCCAAGGCAGGCGCGCTAACCAGGCTGCGCTACGCCCCGAGGTAACTTTTCAATATCTTCTTTAATTTCCTGAGCGCCTTGCCCCTGTGGCTCAACCGATTCTTTTCCCCGATGGTAAGCTCGGCCACCGTCTTACCATACCGCGGGATGACGAAAATCGGATCGTACCCGAATCCCCTTTTTCCCCTCTCCTCCAGGCCTATTCGCCCACGACATTCCCCTTCTACCACCTCTTCATCTCCCCATGGGGCTACCAAGGCCATTACGCACTTGAACACCGCCCCCCTTTTTTGGGGGGGAAGACCCTTCAACTCCCTTAATAACCTGCGATTGTTTTCCCTATCATCCCCACCATCCCCCGCGTATCGGGCCGAGAAAACCCCCGGTCTTCCCTTCAGGTAATCAACCTCCAAACCGGAATCATCGGCCAACGTTAGTTTTCCCGTCCATTTGGCAAAAAAACGGGCTTTTTTTAGGGCATTATCCCGGTAAGCTTCCCCGTTTTCAACCACCCCGGGCGCATCGGGATAATCCCCTAAGGAGGTCAGGGAAATCTTACCCCCCTGTAAAAGCTCCCTTATTTCCCTTATTTTTCCCTCGTTTCTCGTTGCGAGAAAAAGCTCCAAGGAACCTCCTCTCAAGGGCTCCAGTGCAAGGTCCTCCTCTGTATCCGGGCCAGCTCCCGAACTCCCTTCGATGCCAGCGCGGTCATCTCATCCATCTCTTGTTTGGTGAAGCTGGACTCCTCCGCCGTCCCCTGAATCTCAACAAAATTCCCACTCCCGGCCATTACGAAATTCATATCTACCTCTGCCAGAACATCCTCCTCATAGGTCATATCGAGGAGGAAATCATCCCCTATTCTCCCAACACTAACGGCCGCCACCGAATCCCTTATGGGGATTTCCCGGATTATCCCCCGTTCCCTCATGGTATGGAAGGCATCCACCAAGGCCACATATGCCCCAGTTATGGCAGCGGTTCTGGTCCCACCATCGGCCTGAATCACATCGCAATCGACCCACAACGTTCTCTCTCCAAAACCATTCAAATCCGATATGGATCTTAGCGACCGTCCGATCAACCGCTGGATCTCGAAATTTCTCCCGTGCGTCCTCACGATGAACTCTCGAGTGTTCCGTGTTTCGGTGGCACGGGGGAGCATGGCGTATTCAGCGGTGACCCAGCTCTTGCCCGTATTCTTTAAAAAGGCGGGAACCTTTTCCTCCACACTAACGGCACAAACCACCCGTGTATCTCCCAATTCGATCAGGACCGAACCCTCGGCATGTTTCAGGTAATATCGGGTAATCCTCACCTTCCTCAATCTATCCAGGGGTCTTCCGTCCGATCTGATCCGTTGGCCGGCAATGGTATTTGCCATGGGAGATATATTACAGAAAAGACAAATCCTGTCAATGGAATATGAAAGAGGAGTTTCCGGACTTTTGGGCTCCTCCCAACGCCCGATCGCCCAAATTACTTTGAGCCACCCAAATAGCAATTCCAAATGTCAAAATTCAAATGTCAAATAAAATCCCAAT
>DAOVGJ010000204.1 GCA_030672465.1 Pseudomonadota bacterium
GGATGTTCATGAGGGCCAAGAGCTCTTCGGGGATCCCCTCATGGAGCTCATCGTAAGCGGCCATTCTCCCGGTCTCCAGGTACTCCGAGATTTTTTGGGCTATCCCCTCTCCAACGCCGGGAATGGCCTTGAGTTCCCCGCCCCGAAAGATTTCCTCGATGTCCCGTGTGAGGTCGCCGATGATCCTGGCCGCCCTTCTGTATGCACTGACCTTAAAGGGATTTTCCCCCTTGAATTCCATGAGGTCGGCCATCCTCTCGAAGAGCGCCGAGATCTCCCTGTTTTTCATCGAGCCTCCCTTTGATTCCGGGTCTTCCTGGACTATATTCTCGCTCGAAGGAAATGATTCAGACACGTTCCGAAGTTGTGGACTGCATCCTTGCGGCTATTGACGATAAAGATACGGTCATGGATGTGGAAGAGCTCATCGACAAGCCTTACCACGGGATGGGTTTGATAGGCCTGGGGCCCGTGACGGTTCTCGAGTTCCCCCTGGAAGAGGACTACGAGCTTGTCCTTCATCCTCAACTGGGTATCGTTAAAGAATAATGACACATCCGGGATCAGATCATCAATGCGGGCGAAGAAGGTGCTGACCTCATTGATCTCAATTCCCTTTGGGGGGGAGGATTTCACCTCCACATAGACCAACCTTCTTCCCCACCTGGCGATGACGTCAAAGTCTCCCCCCGATCGGGTGTTTTTAAAATGGACCCCGTATATCGCTGGGGAGGCAAACTCCCGCTTAAACATCTCGGCCACGAACCATTCGAGGGTGGGCCCGAAACTGGTGATGGAGCCCTTTCGAATCCGGAATACTCCTTTGCCCTTTTTTTCTATGCTGCCGGCCGACAACAGAAATCGGATGTATTGCTCGGCAACTTCCGGAGAGACGTACCGCACTAAATCAGTGACTCTGAAGCCCTCGCCCTTCTTTGTCATGTCCCTCAGGAAGAGCCTGAATGAGTACCGCTTTAACAATTCGTAGAACCGGGTTTTCATCCCAGGGGAGATGTCCGCCGGGAGGAGCAGTTTTTCCACGGGGTTTTGTCGGAAGACCTTAAGCCCTCGCTCCTTGAGGAGGTTCTTTATGGGGACGTCCGCTGGCAGGTTTTTCCTGAGGGCCATGAGCTCTCGGCGGAGGGCTTCCAGTTCCCCCTTCAACCTTTCAACCTCACGCCAAAGTCCCTCGACTTTCAATCAGAAACCCCTGTGGAGGCCGAAGCGCCTTGCCGTCTTAACGGCGTCCAAATACTCCCCGTAGGTGATACGGCGGCTGAGTTCAGGGTAATCGCGGCCCTTGTATTCGGGACGATATTGTTGCATGACGTTGACGTAAGAGTCCCGGGAAATTTCCTCCGCGATGAACTTCATGAGGTCCTCTGTACCGCCCAAATTCCCGGGCATAACTAGATGTCTGATCAAGAGACCCCTTTCCGCGATCCCGTTTTCGTCCATTTGAAGGTCCCCCACCTGACGGTACATCTCCTTGAGCACCTCCTTCAAGACGGGGGGGTAGTCCGGGGCATTCGAGAATCGTTTTGCCGGTTCTTCCCCTGCGTACTTGGCATCAGGCATGTAGATGTCGATGATTCCATCCAAGAGCTTGATCACCTCGAGGGAATCGTATCCCGAGCAATTGTAGACCAGGGGAAGCCTCAAACCGCGCTCGATGGCCTCGGGGAGGGAGGCTGTGATTTGTGGAACGTAGTGGGTGGGAGTGACGAAATTGATGTTGTGGCATCCCAATTCCTGGAGCCTCATCATATAGCTCGCCATTTGGGAGGGAGAGGTCTTCTCCCCTCTACCCAGGTGGCTGATGTCATAATTCTGGCAGAAGACGCAGCGGAGATTGCAATGGGTGAGAAAGATGGTTCCGGAGCCGCGATATCCCACCAAAGGCGCCTCCTCCCCGAAATGGGGAAATACGCTTGAGATCATCAACTCACTTCCGGCCCTGCAATAGCCCAACTCTCCCTGGGTTCGGTTGACCCCACAGCGCCGCGGGCAAAGACTGCATTCGGAGAGGATTTCGTTGAGGGAGTGGATCTTTTCCGCCAGCTCGTTCTTCTCATTCAATTCGATATAGCGAGGCGTGTATGTCATTGACCTGCTCCACGGGAGATATCCTGCTCCGGTGATGTTTTACCGTAAACCTATCACATCGATGGACGTGTTTCCATGCGTTTGTGGAGAGGGAGCAGGGGTTAAGTCCCCCTTGAGGGTTGGGAGAATTCTCGATAGGCCTTAAGGACCTTCCTGCTATACTTCGCCGGAAGTTTTCTTTTGGTTTTCAAGCGCTTGTGAACAAAACTGGGGCCGAAATTGTAGGCAGTCAAGGCGACCTTGAGATCGCCGAAGCGGAGGAGGAGTCGGGATAGGTAGTAGAGGCCCATCTTTACGTTGAGATGGGGGTTGAAGAGGGTTTCATCTCCCTCCCACCCGATATCGATATCCCTGGCTATGGCCTGACCCACATGGGGCCTGATCTGCATGAGCCCTTTGGCGCCTTTCGGGGATATTGCCCGATGCTTAAAGGAGCTCTCCGTCTTGATTATGGCCAGGATCAGTCTATAGTCCTGCGCGTATTTGCGGCTCTCCTGGAGGATGAGCCAAGCAAGCTTCCTTTCCTCGGCGCGTGGGAGACCGGTTTTAAACCGCTGGAGGACATGAAGGATCTCCTCTTCCCTTCGAAACTGCTCGCAAGGTTCAATTCGGGGGAAATCAATGATGCCCTTCCAATGGAAGGCGACCAGTAACAGCCCGGAAGAGATGTACATCATCCAAATGGAGAAGAGGAGCCATCGTTGGAAGGACTTGTATTTTTCGGGATAGACCAATTTCACGTAACCAAATCGTTGGACAAAAAAGCCGAATCACCCGTTTGCCTCGGCAACCCGGCAGTCTAGAGAAATCTATGGTGCCAAATCTTGGAAACCCGGGGATCCCCCCACGCCAGACCCGTGGCTTTCCGCCCCACCCTCACGGATGGTTTGGCCTTTCGGTTACTACCCTTATTACCATAAATAATCAATAAATCAAAGCCTTGGTTTTCACGATTTTTGCTGATTATTTTTATTGTTCTTTATTCTTTTTTACTTGATTTTCTCTCAAATCCAGTAAAGGCTAAAAAAATTTCACTAAATCTCAAATTTCCTCGAAATATCTCTTCTTTTCTCACAATTCTAAGAAATCCAACGGAGATAGGTTACGTGTAGGATTATTCATTGCGGAATTGGATTGGGTGTATGTGAGGGACCCGGAGATCCAGGTCCGTGTCTTGGATTACAGGGCGCACTTTGAATGGCCCGATCTGATCAAGCCGAGCCACGATGAAATAGGAGAAGTCCACAAGATACGGAGGGGGAATGATCATTGCAACACGATCCTTCCCCTTGGACCCTCGAGTACCTCCCCGATGATGGTCGCCCACTTCACACCTCTGCGATGGAGCTGCCCCAAGAGCATTTGGACCCTTTCCCCTTCAACGGAGATGAGAAGCCCTCCCGATGTCTGGGCGTCATAGAGGATATCCATCTTTATATCGGGAACGTGTCCTAAGATCTCCACCTTGCATGCGGCGAAATCCCGGTTCCTCCTGGTCCCGCCGGGTACCATGCCCATGGAGGCGTACTCTTCGGCCTCCGGGAAGATGGGGACGGATTGTGATTGGATGGCGATGGCCACGTCGCTGGCCATGGCCATCTCCAATGCATGACCCAGGAGGCCGAACCCCGTGATATCGGTACAAGCGTTCGCCCCGACTTCCACCATCACCTCACAGGCCACGCGGTTGAGCGTCGTCATGCTTTGGGTGATTTTTTTCACTGCTTCCTGAGAGGCCATCTCCCCCTTCAGGGCAGTACCGATGATCCCTGTTCCCAGCGGCTTGGTCAAGACCAGTCGATCACCGGGTCGGGCATTGGCATTGGTCAGTATTTTATCGGGGTGAATGGTTCCCGTGACGGAAAGGCCGTATTTTATATCCGTATCGTCGATGCTGTGCCCTCCGACGATAATTGCACCAGACTCCTGGATCTTCGAATATCCCCCTTTCAGAATTTCCTTGAGGATGTTCCCATCCATCTTTTTGATGGGAAAGGCTACCAAGTTCATAACCGTCAAGGGCTTACCCCCCATGGCATAGATGTCGCTCAGGGCATTGGCCGCGGCAATCTGCCCAAAGCTGAAGGGGTCATCTACGATGGGCGGGAAGAAGTCGGTGGTTTGGACAAGAGCGATATCCTCCGTCAATCGATATACCCCAGCATCGTCCAGATGGTCAATGCCCACCAAGAGATCCGGATGGTTGATCGCTGGAAGTTCGCGCAGGATCTGGTCCAGGTCCCCTGGACCGATCTTTGCGGCTCAGCCCGCCGCCTTGGCATGTTTCGTCAGCCGGATAAGGTCCTCTGACATTTGATCTTCCTAACCCCCTATTGGTGAGATGGGATTGAACAATTCGTCAATAAAAATCCATATAAAATTGTAATACAAATCATAGTAAAAATCTATATGAAATAACCCGATATTTCAATACCTTTAACCCTCCCATGGGGCCAGGGTTTGCCCTTTGGGGGAATGTGGGCAGTTCCAAACCACAAAGTCATTGACACTACCCTTTCATGATGCTATTTTTGCGCAAAAATAAATTTCTATCACCGGTTCAGTGTGAAAGGGGGTGAGGTGTTAAAAAAGCCATATAATCAGAACACGGCGTAAGCAGAAAATAGACTGAGAGGAGGAGTATTGTATGAGAGGAATCCGTAACACTCTACTGATCTCGATTTTGATGGTCTTGCTGGCCCTTCCTTCCGTATCGATGGCCAAGACACGCCTGGTATTGAAGAGTGCACGGCAGGCTTCCACCTATTATGCCTTTGCCGTGGGCCAGGCCAACGCCATCATGGCCGGGGCTCCAGGTGTGGAGGTCACCGTGGAGGATAGCCCGGGATCCATGGTCAACGTGAAGGAAAGCAGGACCAGAGAGAATTTCCTCTTTACCTCTCCGCCGATTTTGATAGCGTCGGCCCTGGGGGCCAAGGGGAAATTCAAAGAAGGGGGGTACGAAAAGATTCGGTCCTTGTGGCCGATTCCCGGGCTCGTTATGCACTGGGTTGTCCGGGAAGATAGCGGGGTAAAAGACCTCAGGGGCTTGGTGGGCAAGAGGTTCATTCCGGGAGGTGCGGGCAGCGCAGGTGCGAGGTTCACTATCCAGGTCCTGGAGGCCATCGGCATCAAGGATAAGGTCACACTGCCGGCAGTTGATCTCACTGAAGGGGTGCAGGCGGTTAAAAACCGGAGGGCTGTTGGTTTTTCCACTGCCAGTTCTGCCCCAGCGGGACTGGTTTCAGAGATTGCGGCTACCACACCAATCCGGCTGCTTGAGCTTGAGGATGCCGATTACCAGAAGGTTTCGAGAAAATTCGCCCGTTATGTAATTCCTGCTGGTACATATAAGGGTGTGGACTACGATGTCAGGACCATAAGCCTTCTCGTGGGTACTTACACGACGGCAGACCTGCCTGATGAGGTGGCCTATAGCATCACCAAGGCCTTCTGGGAAAACCGGAAGGTATGGGAAAAGTCCCACCCGGCTATGAAATTGGTGAAGATGGAGGGTCTCAACCAGTTGGTCGCAAAGGTCCATCCTGGCGCCTTAAGGTATTACAGTGAAATCGGTTTCAAGGTTTCAGATGCCTTAAAATGATTAAGAAAAGCAAAATCATCAGGGGAAAGGGGTCTTCCTGGGCGTGAGAGGGCCCCTTTTTCCATTGAATTAAAACGGTAGGTTCAGTGTTCTCACGGATAGTCCAAAGATTAGTTTTTGCGGTTTCCATCGTCTTTGTCATTTA